>CALMVH010000203.1 GCA_937873165.1 uncultured Rhodospirillales bacterium | reverse complement strand
ATATAAGGCGTTCGGACAAATATCTTGGTGCCGATCCTCCACGCCGCGGTCCTTCCGTCGACACCCACAACCGTCAGTCGGGTAGACGTGATCGGGGGCGCTCCGTCCAGGATATTCATCAGCGTAGAATCCCCGGCTACAAGATCATTGCCGTGATCAATCAAGGGTGCTTCTGCCTTGGGGCCAAGCTTCGGAACACGCGCGTCGTAGCGGTAATCCACGCGCCCGGTCGTGGCTGACAATCTGAACGCCAACGGCGTGGTGAGGCCGAACAGTCTGATCGACAGATTCCCCGCGGCATAGCGGGCCAGGGGCGTGATGCGGATCACATTTCCGCCTTCCTCGGGCGCCGGAACATCGAAGCTGCCGCCTACCCCTATATCCTGGATCGGCCAGGCATTTCCTGTAGCATCCAAGAAGGATACGGTTGTCACAAAACCGACATCGGTCTCGATGAGCTTTGGCTCTGAGCCCGGATCGAGGGAAACGGTTTCCGCCTTTACTTCCGCTTTCGGGTTGCCTACCGCCGGCACGGCAATCGCCTGCTGATTTTCATGCAATCGGTCGAACAGGGTCTGTATCTCTTGCGGGCTAAACGGGAACACACTATCGAGAGCTGCCTTGAACACAGCCTGGCGAGCGGAGTCGGCGCTCGAACCTCCGGCCGGTGAGGTAGCGCTGGCCAACCCATTCAAAATAGCCTGATTGTCGACCGGCTGTATGCCGGTTGTCGGGACCTGAGACGCGGCCGGCAGGTTAGGAGACATCTGTCCATTCGGCTGCCCTTGATCGGGCGTGCTCCCCCCCTGTATCTGGAATCGTCCGGGCGGCTCAGCCGATGGCGAAGCCGCCGCGCTCGGGGCCGGAAAAGTCGGGTAAAGATTCGGCGTCGCAGGGGGTTCAGGATAACCTCCAGGCGAGCCTGGGCTGGTTTGGGCTGGAACCGTTCCCGCCCAAAGCACCAGGCCCAGCGCACAACCCACAGAAATCCGTTTCATTGATAATCCTCGGCGATCCATTGATCGATTGCTATACCATCAGGCGTCTCCAGCGTCGAGACGCGTACGATGGCCATTGTAATCAGCTGAGTCTGATGATCCTGTCGCGTTCCTACTTCGTAGGTAACGTTGAGGGGCATCTGCACGTACCAGCGATAAACCCCATGCACGATTCCCTCTTGAACAACAACGGGTGCTTCGCGCGGCACGGCCGTCAGAACCTGCTGGTTCTGAGCCATCATCTGCAGAAGGTTGGATTTGTGGAGTGCGTCGTTGAAGCTCTGCCAGCCGGGATGAGTAAAGAAACGGCTCGATTCCTGAAGCCTTTTGCGGTAATCGTTAAAGCCAAAAGTCATGATTTCCGTAGCGGCTTCCGCTGCCCACGAAATCAACCGAGCGGTTGGCAGGTTCGGCTGATCGAGCGGCACCATCTGCAGGAGACGGCCATCCGACGTGGTCGCAAAAAACCGATCCTTGCCCTTGGTCACGCTTATCGTCAGCGCCAGCACCAAAATCAGTCCGAGTATCGCCAGCGCTTCCGCCAAGGCGATCTTCTGAAGTCGGCGGTAGCCGTCCCGATAGAATTCATTGCGGGTAACGACGGCATTCAAGGCTTCATGGGTTGCCATGCGTTGATCCTCTACGATAATGCCGGCGCTGTCATAGCCGGCGTCCGACGGTGGTTGCCTGTTCGTCGACCGGCCTCTGGCGCGGCTTGTACACGCTCACATGCGCCAAGAAAATTTAAAACTACCTTTAAAACATGTCAACCAGATTTGCCTAAAATACCATCTATCTGCCCGCGAGAAACTCTTTACAATTTTATAGAGTTTGATTAGGATACCCTCCACAAAGTAGCCTGAGGCTGGCATTGCGGCTTCGTTGATCCATAGCGGAAGGACACAGACGATGAACGGTTTGTCCAGAACAGCAGCAAAGACAAGCGTGGCCGCGCTTGCCCTTACAATCGGCCTTGCGTTCGCCGATGTCGGTTCCGCCAGCGCCCAGTCCTGCGATCCGCCGGGTGCGGCAAACGTGGCGGCTACCGGAACCATCGTTCCTCAGGTCATCACGCAGGCTACCAATATCATTAACGGGATCACCAGCAGCTTCAATTCCTTTATCGGCCCGGTCGTCGGTGGATTGAACTTGCTTCCTGGCGGCGGAGCCGGCCCATGCATGACTTTACTGAGTTGTACCGGTCAGTGGTTTGCCCAGCTGAGCCAGACGAGCACAAATGCTGCTACCACCATGAGCGGGGTGATGGCAAAACAGGCTGACTATGCGGCGACGTCTAACTACAGTTTACATATGCAAGGTGAGCAGGCTCACTTGGCAATTGATAACGGAGTAGGTACAGGTGGTAGTAATACACTCGCTTATCAAAATAACAACCTTTGTGTAACCACCACGGTGGCATCCGGTATGGCTCAGGCTAGCGCCGAGGCCGATGGAAATACTGTTGGAGACCCTTTCGGGTCAACTAACGGCGCTTCGGTTCCGGCAGCAAATCAACCTCCTTTTACGAAAGTCGGTGCGACATCGTCCCCTACTACGTCATCAGTGCAAAATGTGAATGCTCTATACACAGCAGGCCAGCAATACGTCGGAACGGACCCTACCTCAAACGAGGATGAAAATCCCGGATATCTCGATACGGTACTAACATATGCGGGCCCAAATATCAATCATATCGGCGTTAAAACGGCAGCAGGCACTACAACTGTACTTAGCAACAAAGTAGATGATGCGGTAACCGCAGGACAATACACCGATTATATTACCGGCCTTCCACCTGAAGTCCCTCCCGCTTCTGCTAAAGACTCTAGCGGCCAACAAGCCTTTGTAGCGCAACGTGAAAAGCTTGCGTACTTCAACACAGCTGCGCTTGCTTTCAAGGCCATGGCCGCTTATCGCCAGCCTACGTCCTCGAGCGCGGCTCCCTATGTACAGCAAATGTACAATGTTGCGGGGCTCGGCACTGCTCCTGGCAACATTAGTAAGGCACAGTTAATGGATGCCGCTTTCCGTGGAATTGCCGAGGACTCTAATACCCTCGCGAACCTGCCTGGCATGGGAGGCAAACAGATCCTAGCCAACTTGACCGCTCAAACTATCATGGGCAACTACTTGAACTACGAGCGTTTCATTGTGGAACGTCGTAACCTGTTAGTGAATAGTGCAATGCTTTCCTTGATGGTCCGTCAAGCCAACTTTGCGGCACATCCGTAAGCAGTCTTATCTGCGTAGTCGGCTCGAAGAGGGGGGGGGCTGCCTGTTTAGGGAAGCGCCCTTTCTTGATTACATTTTGATTTCTAGCACGCTTCTTGCATCGCAGTTCGTGACAGACAGACGGGATCACGGAACATGGTGGCAGGATTTACGGTCAATGCGTTGCAATCGGCTCTTCAGGGGTTGAATGTTGCCCAGCAACTGATCGACGTGACCTCGCAGAACGTGTCGGGCGCTTCGACGCCGGGCTACACGACCAAGACGCTGGCGCCGAGCGATCTGGTTGCGGGTGGCCAGGTGATAGGAGTCACAACCGGCGCGATCCAGCGAACCGTCGATGAAAACCTGCAAAAGACGGTGTGGCAGGAAACTTCGACCTCCAACAGTCAGTCCACGATCAGCACGGCGCTTGGCACCATTCAGTCGCTGTATGGAACCGCCGACGCTGGCACGAATTTCTCAACGTACCTGACGAATCTGCAAAGCGATTTCACGCAGCTGTCCGCCTCCCCCAGCAATGCCACCTTGCAAAAGCAGGTCGTGACCGATGCGCAGACCTTTGCAGGCAGCCTGAACAGCGCGGGCACCGCGATCACGACGCAGCGCAATACAGCGGAAGCCGGGATTGCCAGCAGCGTGACCACGATCAATACGCAACTGCAGACAATTGCGACGCTCAACACCCAGATTGCCTCTGCCATCAATACCGGCACGGGGGCTGCCAATCTGGAAGACCAGCGCGACCAGGCAATTTCTTCCCTGTCGCAGCAGATCGGTATCAGCACCTATACGTCCGCCAATGGCGTGATGGTTGTTCAAACCGCCGGCGGCCAGCCATTGGCCGACACGCAGGCGCACAGCCTTGTCTTCAAACCGCAGCCGGTCGGGGCGGATAGTTCATACCCCGCCAATCTTGGCGGCGTTTACATCGACTCATCGACAAAGGGGTATGATCTCGCCAGCAATGTGGGGGCTATTGGCGGTGTTCTCGGCGCCAGCCTGCAATTGCGTGACCAGGTATTACCCCAGCAGCAGTCGCAACTAGACGAACTTGCCGAACAAACGGCCAACCGGTTCAGCGCGCAGGGACTGACCCTGTTCACCGGCCCTGCGGGAACAATTCCTGTCAATACTCCCACCAGCTACGTGGGTCTTGCGAGTTCGCTGACCGTCAACGCGGCAGTTATTGCCGCCCCGAAGCTGGTACAGCAAGGCACCGGCGGTACGCCGATCGACGCGGGAGACAACAGCGTGATCCAGAGTGTATTGAACTACACTTTTGGACTTAACGTGAACGCGGCTGGCACGGCCAACGTGCCCTTCAATACGACCGGTTTGGGAGCGACCGGTTCCCTGTCGATCGCCTCGCAGCTGCCCAGCGCCTCGACATTGACGAACTTTGCCCAGCAGATCATGTCGGTGCAGGCGAACCAGTCGTCGCAGATCAGCGCGCAGTCATCGACCTCGGGCAGCTATCTTGCCACTCTGCAGACCAGCTTCAGCAATAGTTCCGCGGTGAACCTCGACACCCAGGTCGCGAACCTGACGGTTTACCAGAATGCCTACAGCTGCGCCGCGCAGGTTATTACCACGGAGCAAACGCTCATGACCGACCTTCTGAACGCCGTACAGGGATAAACAACCATGGCGAACTCCATCAGCACGATAGGGCAGTTTACTTACATCCAGGATATGATCCAGGGTACGCAGAGCAGCCTCGACACGCTTCAAACGCAGATCTCCAGCGGCTTGAAGGCGCAGACCTATGCCGGCCTGGGCGGTGCCGCGACGTATCAGTCATTGTCGCTGAACGCGCAGCTGACCCAGCTCGATTCGGTGAATACCGCGATCAACAATACGACGACCATCACCTCGTCGATGGACGGGGCGATGACCAACATCACCAGCGCGGCGACTTCGGTCTCGTCGGCGCTGCAGTCGGTGGTGCAGGGCGACGCGGATCCGGGCATGGCAACCCTGTCGCAGGAAGCCAAAAATGCCTTGTCGTCGGTACAGAACTACCTGAATACGCAAGGCGGCGGCGTTTACGTTTTTTCGGCAGCAGACACGTCCAACGCGCCCGTAGCCAACGCCAGCGCGCTCAATACCGCCGTGCAGACCGATCTGGCGGCGTTCACGGCCGGAACCGAAACGCCTGCCACCGTGCTCAGTAACGCGGCGGCCTATACCGCAGCGCAGGTAGGATACTCGTCGACCCTTGCGGCGGCGCCCGGCGTCACGGTGCCAACCGGTGCAAATACCAGCGCCGACTACACGGTAAAGGCAAGTAACTCGGGCTTTCAGCAGGTCATGACGGGCCTGTCGATCATCGCCAATCTAAGCTTTAACTCTTCGGATAGCGCTGGATTCTACCAGATATACAATGGTGCCCTAAGCATGATCACCAAAGGCACCAGCGCCGTGAACGACGATCAGGCAAACCTGGGCATCACGACCAAGGCCATGACGGACGCGCAGACCCAGATCACGGCCACGCAAACGACCCTCAACAGCTCGATTGTCAATGTTCAGAACCTGAGCTCGGATGACCTGACCAAGGCCAGCACGACGCTGACCAACCTCGAAACCCAACTGCAAACCTCGTACACGATGGTCGGCCAGTTACAAAAACTGCACCTGGTCAACTATCTCACCTCGTAACATCCGGTCCGGTCAGGGCAGTTTCGCGGTCGAGGTCAGCTTGTCGGGCTTGCCCACTACAATCGCCGTCATTTTCGATACATCGAGGTAGGTTTTCGCGACGCGCGCGACATCGGCCGAAGTAACCGAGTCGAACAGGGCAGCCCGCTTATCAAGGAAATCGATGGGAAGATCGTCCAGCCGCATCGACAGCAGGATGGCGGATACCCGTTCGGTTGATGTCATCTGCAAGGCCAGCGCCCCCGTCAAATACGTCTTGGCATCCTTCATTTCGACGTCGGTGACGCCGCCCGCCTGCATCCGCGCGACCTCCGCCTTGACCAGGTCAAGCGCCTGGGCGGCATCTTCGTTCTTGGTAGACCCGTTGATCGTCAGCAGCCCGGCATGCCGGTACGGGACCAGCGACGAGCCAATGCCGTAAGTCAACGCCCGCTTTGCCCGTACCTCTTCCATCAGGCGCGAGTTAAAGCCGCCGCCGCCGAGCGCGTAGTTCATGATCTCGGCCGCGTACCAGTCGGAATCGCTCCGCTTCAGGCCCGGACCGCCGATCAGCAGCACGCTTTCCGGAATCGGCTTCTCGACCACAAACACCTGCCCCGGACTTTGCAGGACTGCTTCCGGCACGCTGAACGGCTGCGCTTTGGCTGGAAGGCCAGCAAAGACCTTGTCGACAAAAGCGCCGAGATCAGCTGGAGACAAATCTCCCGTAGCGGTGATCAACAGCTGGTCCTGCCCAAAATGCGCCGCCACGTACCCACGCAGGTCGTCCGGCGTGATCGCTGCGATACTTTCCAGGGACCCGAAGCCCGGCTCGCCGTAAGGGCTGCCGTGCAGCACGATATTGTTGAAGTTGCGCTGCGCCACCCATTCCGGATCGGCCATGCGGCGTTTCAGATCGGCCGACAACTCATCGCGAATGCGATCAACATCCGGAGCCGCGATGTGCGGCGAGGCCAGAGAGTCGTGCAACAGGTCGCCAGCAATGCCCGACTTGGCGGTCAGGAACCGTATCTGTCCGTCGAAGCTGTCGCGGCCGGCGTCGAACGATAACTCGATGTTATTATTGGCCAGCGCCGTCTGGAAGGCTTCGGAGTCGCGACCCCCTGCCCCTTCGTCCAGAATGCCGGACACGAAATGCGCCAGTCCCGGCTTGCCGTCGGGGTCCAGCGCCATACCGCCCCGGAACGCGAA
>CALMVH010000202.1:12417-15329 GCA_937873165.1 uncultured Rhodospirillales bacterium | reverse complement strand
AACCGGTTACGGCCAAACTCGCAACCGCGCTGACGCTGAGCTTCGACCGGCAGACGGTTGCGACGCCCGAGACGATCAACACGACCCTATTCGCCAGCCTGCACAAATTACCGCACGCCAGGATAGCGCCGCCGTCTGTCCATTATCAGGACAGCATTGAAAAACTTGCCGTGTGGGTGCGGCGCAAACCCAAAAGTTATCCTGAGCCGGAGTGAGCCGCAAAGTTTCGATGTTCGCAGGTTCGACTTAAGGATTCGAAGCCGCTATCAGGCTTGGCAAATCGAGCCGATGGCCGAGTATTCCTCGCAGCTCTGATACGCCTGCCTCGTCGAGTTTTCCGCGAGGCTTCAGATGAGCCCCCCTTAGTCGTGAAAATGAGCGAAGTCGGCAGTTCCGCTCTTTGCCGGGATCCCCAGCCACCAGGGTCATCATCTGGATATTGTCCACAGCCAGAGGGGTGCGGCGATTATCCAGCACGACATATTGACGACCGTCCGGCGCCCGATCGGTTGGTACCAGCAGAATGTGACCGGGTTTGAAATGCCTGGCCAGTCCTGTCGAGTTGCGTTTCACAGATTCGAATCGGCTCAGCACCCCGGCTTTGACCGCCCTGAGATCACCCGATGATAGACAGCCCATATAGTCCCTCAAACGATCGGGATTTATAGTTGTCACCTCGTCCAGGATCGCCCGGGAGAGCCCGCCGTTACAACCGACACTGATATCCTGTCGTCCTGGCTGCGCCGGTGCTGTGCTGAGAGGAACAACCTGTATATCCAGCTTTCTCAACATCCGCATCCCGGGCTGACGTCCGATGATTACGACCGGCCGAGGGCCGTTCAACTCGCCCCGGACATCGGAACGGAAATCGTAGTAACAAATACTGCCTTGAAAAATCCGATCAGGCCTGACTGTCCTTGAAGGATGGCGTGTGATTTTTGTCATTGTACGCCCCTTAGTAGATCATGTAAAACTTCAGTAAAATCATCTGCTTGTCAACAGACTCAAGACAAGCGGATCCCGGACTGCTTCGCCTTTCTGTGGGGACAAGGCTAAGTCCATGCGGCCAGCGGCGGCAGCGACATCAGGATGGCTTCAATATTGCCGCCTGTTTTCAGACCGAACGTCGTGCCTCGATCGTAGAGCAGGTTGAACTCCACGTAGCGGCCGCGCTTGACCAGTTGAACCTGCCGTTGATCTTCGGTCCAGGGCCGGTTCATGTGGCGGCGCACGATGCGGGGATACACGTCCAGCAACGCCTCGCCGACCGCGCGGGTGAAGGCGAAATCGGCTTCCCAGTCGCCGGTGTCGAGATTGTCGTAGAAAATGCCGCCGATCCCACGCGCCTCGTTCCGGTGCGGCAGGAAGAAATACCGGTCGCACCATTCCTTGAAGCGCGGATAATAGGTGGGATCGCTGGCGTCGCAGGCGGCTTGAAGCGCCGTGTGGAAGTCGGTGGTGTCCGCCTCGTCCGGAAAAATGGGCGTCATGTCGGCGCCGCCTCCAAACCAGTGAAGCGTTGTCACGATATGGCGGGTATTCATATGCACGGCAGGAACCAGCGGGCTGCGCATGTGCGCCACCAGGCTGATGCCCGCTGCCCAGAACTGACCCTCCTCGCCCGCGCCGGGCATGGCTTTGGCAAATTCCTGGTGAAACGTGCCGTGTACGCTCGACACGTTGACGCCAACCTTTTCGAACACGCGCCCTTGCATCAGCGCCATCGTGCCGCCGCCCCCGTCGCCGCTCACGTCCGGGCGCTGCCATGTCTTGCGGGTAAAACGGCCCGGCGGCATCCCGGCATAGGGGATGCCTGCCTCATCCTCGATCGCCTCGAACGCGAGGCAAAGGCGATCGCGCAAGGTCGCAAACCAGTTCAATGCGCGTTGCTGCTGTTCGGTTACGATCATGATGGGAGCAGACCAGTCTGCCGCAATGCTTCAAACAGGGCGATAGCGGCGGATTGGGCCACGTTCAACGACCGGCAGCCGGGCTGCATGGGAATCGCCACGCGCGCATCGGCTGCCTGATGAACATCGTCGGGTACGCCCGCGCTTTCACGGCCGAGCATCAGGCAATCGCCGGGATGGAACCGGAAATCATGAAGTCGAGTGGCGGCCTTGGTCGTCATCAGGACCAGACGGCCGGCCTGCACCGGGCGATATTGGGACCAGGATGAATGCCGCACGATATCGGCGTGGACGCCGTAATCCAGGGCGGCGCGCGCCAGCTTGCGGTCGTCCAGCAGGAACCCGCACGGTTCGATGATGTCGAGCGGCACGCCGAAACAAGCCGCCAGCCGGATCATCGCGCCGGTGTTCTGAGGGATATCCGGCTGGTAAAGAACAAGGCGCATGTGGATACAAAAATGGCGGGCAAAGCCCGCCATTTCATGCAAGTTGCCGGAAAGGCTTACTTGTTGCCCTTCAGGCGACCATCATGCTCAGGATCCGTCACGCGGCCCTGTCCATGGTTGGTCTCGCTCTGGCTCTTGCCATGGGCGCGGCTGGAGTGTTCGTGTGCGGCAGTCGAGTGACCACGGGCCGTAGCCGAAGCCTCGTGACCCTTGTCGTGCTCGCCCTTCGAGTGATGTTCTGCGGCGGTGCGATGCGACTTCGCAGCGTTTTCGTGGTGCTCCGCGGCAGTGCGGTGGGCTTCATGTGCCATTTGTCGTTTCCTCGTCATTAGAAGCTCGAGATGAGCCGTGCGTAGAGAACCTTGCATGTTTGATTAGGTTCCAAAAAAGATTCCTGGCAGATCCGCTTTTCAGTGCGCGACACAATGTCGTGGCGGAAGTGTTTCCAGCATCCGCGCAGGCCTGTATGATCGCCGATCCAGTGGGAGGGCTCATGTCCGATAACGAAGGCGCAGCTTCCGGTCCAAATTCGGAGCAGCCCGGTACACGCCGGGAC
>CALMVH010000202.1:0-12407 GCA_937873165.1 uncultured Rhodospirillales bacterium | reverse complement strand
GACTTCCTGTACCTGACAGCGGGCGCGGTCGGTGCTCTGGGCGCAGCGGGTGTCGGCTGGACGCTCGTCGACTCGCTGAATCCTTCAGCCGATACGCGGGCGATGTCGTCCCTTGAAATCGACCTTTCCACCATTGCACCCGGTACGGGGGCGACAGCGGCGTGGCAGGGTACGCCGCTGTTTATCCGAAACCGGACCGCGAGCGAAGTAGCGTTGGCGCGAGAGGCCGATGGAGCGGCCTTGCCCGATCCTCAGCCGGACAGCGAGCGGGTTCAAAGACCGCAATGGCTGGTGGTTGTCGGTATCTGCACTCATCTTGGCTGCATTCCGCTGGGCCAGAAGGCCGGCGAGCCGCGCGGTGCATGGGGCGGATATTTTTGCCCCTGCCACGGCTCGGAATACGATACGTCGGGGCGCGTTCGCAAGGGACCCGCACCCAGGAACCTGGAAGTGCCGCAGTACACCTTTCTGACCGACAGCCGTTTGAAGATCGGCTGATCCGTGGCCCCGCACGATCCCCGCCACAACTCACTCGTCCGCTGGATCGACGCGCGGCTTCCCATCTTTACGCTTTTACGACGCGAGTATGGGGCCAACCCGATGCCGCGCAACCTGAACTACCTATGGATTTTCGGCGCGCTTGCCTTGTTCATGCTGGTTGCGATGATCGTGACGGGCGTGGTGCTGGCGATGCAGTACACGCCCAACACCGCCTTGGCGTTCGACTCGGTGGAGCACATCACGCGCGACGTGAACTACGGCTGGCTGCTGCGAAGCCTGCATGCCACCGGGGCGTCGATGTTCTTTGCCGTTATCTACATCCACATGGGGCGGAGCCTGTATTACGGCTCGTACAAAAGTCCGCGCGAACTTTTGTGGATGTTCGGAGTGTTGCTGTTCGGGCTGCTGGCCGCGTCTGCCTTTACAGGCTATACCCTGCCGTGGGGCCAGATGAGCTTCTGGGGCACCACGGTTATCACCAACCTGGTTTCGGTTCTGCCGGGAGGACAATCGCTTACGCACTGGCTGTGGGGTGGATTTGCCATGGGCAATCCCACACTGAACCGCGTCTACGCCCTGCATTACCTGCTGGGATTTGTGATCGTCGCCTTTGTATTCCTGCACATCTGGACGCTGCATGTAGCCGGTTCGAACAACCCGCTGGGCATCGATGCCAAAAACCCGAAGGACACGCTGCCTTTCCATCCGTATTTTACCGTAAAGGATATCTTCGGCCTGGCGCTGTTTCTGCTGGTCTACGCCGCGGTTGTCTTCTTTTATCCGGACTATCTGGGCCATCCCGACAACTACAGTCCGGCCAATCCCCTGGTAACACCCGCGCACATCCAGCCGGAATGGTATTTCCTGCCGTTCTACGCCATCCTGCGGTCGGTGGGCGGCGTCTGGTTCCTATCCGCCAAGCTGCTGGGAGCGTTGGCGTTGGCCGCATCGGTGCTGGTGCTGTTTGCCGTGCCGTGGTTGGATACTTCGCACGTGCGCAGTGCCCGCTTCCGCCCTCTTTACCGCCCGGCGTTCTGGCTGCTGGTGGCGGATGTCGCGGTCCTGGGATTGTGCGGCGCGGCCGAACCGCAAGGATGGCGGCTGGTGGCCGGGAAGATCGCGACCACCTATTATTTTGCTCACTTCCTGCTGCTGCTGCAGTTGATCGCAAGGTTTGAGACGCCCCTGCCCTTGCCAACCGGTATAAGCTTGCCGCAGCCCGCTCCGCTCGACGGCCATGCGATCAAGCCCGATGCGTAGAGTTGTGCTCGGCCTGATAACAGGCATTGGGATGCTGGTCGCAAGCACAGGCTCGGAGGACGAGACGTCTCTCGGCCGCCTTGATTGGCCGGAACAGGGCGTGTTGGGCGCATACGATCCGCTTGCGCTCAAACGCGGATTCCAGGTCTACCGTGAAGTCTGTTCCGCCTGCCATGCCATGCATCTTCTGTCCTACGGCGACCTGGCGGCTCTCGGCTACACCGCGAACGAGATCACGGCCTTCGCGGCGGAAGCAAGGGTGAACGATGGCCCGAACGACCGGGGCGAGCTGTTCGAGCGTCCAGGCCGGCCATCGGACCATTTCCGCTCGCCGTTTCCCAACGAGCAGGCCGCACGGTTTGCCAATGGCGGAGCCTACCCGCCCGACCTGTCGCTGATCGTCAAGGCACGCGAAGACCACGAGGATTATATTTACAACCTGCTGACCGGTTACAAGGCAGCGCCCCCCGGCGAGCCGCTGGCAGAGGGTTTGTATTACAACGATACCTACCTCGGCCACCAGATCGCGATGCCGCCGCCCTTGGCCGATGGACGCGTTGACTTCGGCAAGGATGCCAACGGCATCCCCGTTCCCGATACGGTCGGTGCCGAGGCTCGGGACGTGGTGCAGTTCCTCGCCTGGGCGTCGGAGCCGCATCTGGAGGAACGGCATCGGCTCGGGGTTCAGGTCACGATTTTTCTTGGCGTGTTTGCGGGTCTGATGTATGCCGCCAATCGCAGGATCTGGCGGGGAGTTCATTGAAATGCCCAAACTGACTGGCATTTTTTTGTTGATGGCGCTCGGTGTGACCGGATGCGACACCATCGATTCCCATAATGCCCGCAAGGCGCAGGAAGACCTGCCCGGCATGAGCAAGCCGGATTTCTATGCCTGCGCGGGGCTGCCAAACCGCACCCAGGTGCTGAACGGCCTGGAGTACGATACCTACGACTACCAGCCGTTTACCCCCGATAACAGCTTCAGCGCCACCCTGCCGCTGGTCGGCGGCATCGGCATCGGATCGGGCGGCACCTGCCACGCGACCGCGATCTTCAAGGACGATACGATGACCGCGCTGAACTACGCCGGCGACACGGGCGGCATCCTGGGCCATGTTGCGGATTGCATCAGCATCGTGAACCACTGCCAGGATGGCGCCAAGGAAGCGACCGGCAAGTACTGACGGTCAGTACCGGAACACCATTAATAGAGCTTCGCGAAACCCAGCCAGGCTTCAAGCACCAGCCCTGCCCAGCTCGCAAGGACCCACGGCTTTGCCGCGCGCAGGCGGGTTCGGATGGTTGACTCTGTTTCCGGCGGAATCGTGCCCTTGCCCAGGCTGACGAACGCCAGCCGCAAGGGCCGGAAAGCCGTGTGAATCATCATGTCGGCACCGACAATGGCGGCGAAGATCACCAGCTTGGTATCCAGCCATCCGGCGCGCCGGTCGATGGGCCCCTGGTCGAGCGCCGAGGTCGCGCCAAGGAACACCAGCAACGCAATAACGCCCAAGCGGACAAAGCGGTCGATAATGGGCGGACTGCGCCGGCCGGGCTGACGGAAACTGATTGCGATCAGCGCGGCCCACGCCAGCGAGAGCATCCACAACACGGCCAGGAACGGTACGGTATAACGGCTGTCGACGGTCACATAGCCGCCCAGGATCGTCAGCGTCGCGCCCACCGGCAAGGTCAGCACCAGCGCGAACCGGGGTATCATGTCCAGCGTCACGAGAATCTGGCACAGGGTCGTGCGCGTGAAGGCAGGTAGTTCGCGGCGTGCGAGGGCAGCGCCCAGGTAAAAAATGCCGAGGTCCAGCCCCAGCCAATACACGAATAAAAGAGCGTGCACGAGCAGAAGCAGCGTATAGTGAAAATTGTTATAGATTGTCATCGGCGCAAACCCTGTATCGCTTGTCTCGCCTATACAGACAAAGCCGCCTTATGCAAAGCGAACTGGGGCTTAGGCCGCTTTTTCCAGCCGGCTCAGGTTGGTAGCGGCCAGGGTTGCGTTCGGGTCGAGGTTCAGCGCCTCGCGGTAGAACAGTTTCGCCCGGTCGAGATCGCCCCTCGACTGGCTGACGATGCCTGCGGCAATCCACAATTCGGGCACCTGCGGCTGCTGCGGGATGGCGGCTTGAAGCAGCGCCATGGCATCGTCGCCGCGCCCCAGCCGGATCAGCAATTCGGGCAGGACCAGCAGGGCCGGCAGGTACCGGTCGTTCAGCATCAGCACTTCGGCCAGGAACTGCGCCGCCTTAGAGTAATCTTCCATGCGGAAGCACAGTTCCGACAAGCGCACCAGCAGTTCGATGTCTTTCGGCTGGCGGTTGTACGCAGCCGTGTAGGCCTTGATCGACGACAGGTAATCCTCGGCCAGCATGTAGGCGTTGCCCAGCTTGAAATGCCCTTCGTACATTTCGGGCCGCATGGCGATGGCCTCGCGGAACAGCCCGGCCGCGGCAATGAAGTTGCGCGACCGCATGGCCGCGTCGCCCTCGCGCAGGCGGGCGAGGTAATCGCCCAGCGAAGCCGTGGCCTTGGTCGTCGTGTCTGTCATGGCGTTCCCCTCATACGGCTTGCGCGACGTTTGGCGCACCTTGCTGGTCTATCGCATGCCGCCACATATCGAAATACGCGTTTTCCACCGAAGCCGCGAAGGCTTTTCGGTCCATCAGGGGCGAATTTGCCAACTGCCCGCGTAAACTCGCCCGGTATTCGCCGATGCGCGGCACGTCGCGCGCCAAGTCAACGGCCGTTCGCACATAGGTCTCAGTAGCCGCGCACGACAACTCCGGCAGGCCTGCGCCACACAGGATGCTGTGGCCGACGCGGCCCGCATGGACGCGTCCCTCTAGTGCCACCATCGGGACGCCCATCCACAGCGACTCGAAGGTGGTCGTGGTGCCGTTATACGGGTATGGGTCGAGCGCCAGGTCGACCTCGCCGTATGTGATCAGATGGTCGTACTTGTTCGGAAACGAGGGGAAGCATTCCACCCGCGCGGCAGCGATGCCGTTGATCTCGAACTTGCGGCGGAAGGCGTCCAGCGTCAGCTGGTCGGCGAGGTTCGAGGTCTTGAGGAAGATATGCGAGCCTTCGACCTGATGCATGATCCGCGACCATGTGGCCACGACCTCATCGGTTATCTTGTTCGAGTTATTGAAGCACCCGAAGGTAATGTAGCCGTTGCGCAGGAACGGCAGCGAGCCCACGCCCGGCGTAAACTCCGGCGGCTGGTAGCACAGGAAATTGGGCAAGCGGTACAGTTGCTCGCGGTACAGGGACTCGGTCATCCCAACGGGATCGGCAAGGCTGTCGGTCAGGCGGTAGTCAACCGTCGAAAGTCCCGTGGTGTTGGGATATCCCAGCCAGGTCACCTGCAGCGGGGCGGGCTTGCGTGCGAAGATCGGCAGCCGCGCGCCCGAGGTGTGCCCGCTGAGATCGACCAGGACATCGATCCCTTCGGCACGGATCAGGTCGGCCGTGTCCTGGTCGGTCAGGTGATGAATTTCATGCCAATGCGGCATGCTGCGGCGGAACCGCTGGGTCGTGTCGTCGCCACCGGCCTCCGTCATATAACAATGCACCTCGACCACGGCAGGGTCATGGCCCAGCAGCAGGGGCTCCAGGAAATAAGAACACGAGTGACCGCGGTAGTCGCCCGAGACATACCCGACCTTCAGGCGCGATTTCGGCACCGCGGGGGGTGGCGGCAAGGATTTCTCAGCCGCTACGCTGGCGATCATCGCGTCGCCCCAGCGGAAATGCATCCCGGATACGACTTCAGGCGGTACTTCCGCGCTGTAGTTGACCGCCATCAGCTGCATGGCAAAAAGAGCGTCGTTCTGGCCGGACTCGACGAAGCCCCGCGCCCGCTCGAAGTAGGCCAGTGCCTGCTTCATGTCGCCGCGCCGCATCCGTGAGTTGCCGATCAGGTTCAGAAGCTCCGCCGAGTGCGGGTTATGCTTCAGCCCCCGTTTCAGGATGCGCTCGGACGCTGCGGCGTCGCCCAGCTTGGAAGCGGCAAAGGCGCAGTTCATGACAGCGTCGACCAGATCTGGCTTCAGCTTCAGGGCTTTCTTCGACGCTTCGTAGGCTTCGGGGTTCCGCCCCAGGTTCAGCAGCATGCCGCCCAGATTGTGCCACGCGTGATGGTTCTTGCGGTCCAGCTTGATCGCGCGACGAATGCTTTTCATCGCCGGAACGTCACGTTTCATCTTCTGGTACGTCGCCGCGAGGTTGACGAGGTGCTCAGGGCTTTCCTCCACTGCGACACGCCGTTCCAGCAACTCGGCGGTATCGGCAGTGGCAGCGGGGTCGGGGCTGAATATCAACCATGCCAGATGCCGGTCGAACAGGGAGCGCGGAAAGTCGTACAAGTCTTCGAGCACGCGGTAGCAGCGGATCGCGTTTGCCTGCATGTCGGCCAGCGCGATATAGAAATCGGCAACCTTTGTCACCTTGCTGGCGTCGAGATCGTCGGCCACCAGGGGCTGCAGCAACGAGGATGCCGACGCCATCTCGCCGCGCCCGGCTTTAAGCACACCCAAGGCGCGCTTTGCGCCAAGCTGGTTCGGTTCGAGGTCAACCGCGCGGGCAAATTCTGCTTCGGCCCTGTCGAACCGGCGCTGCATCAACGCGAGACTGCCCATGACCCAGGCGACGGATGAATCCTGCGGGTTTGCTTCGGAAATGGCTGCGATAGCATTGGCCACGGGCAGGCTTGCCTCACCAGCGTTCGCCACCAGCGGCAACCCGATCAGGGCGACTTCAGCGAACAGATTTCGCCAGATCGCCAGACGGTGTGTTTGCGTCAGCAAGGCGGCCAGCGGCTCGTACCGCGCTTCCTTCGCCAGCAGGTTGGCAAGGTTCGCCAAGGCCTGGGTCATCATGGGATCGCATTCCAGCGCCTGACGGAATGCCTGTTCCGCCAGATCGGCATCGCCAGCGGCTTCGGCGGCATTGCCGAGATTGAACCACAGGCCAGCATGGAACGGATCGAGGGTGGAGGCATGGCGCAGCACGGCAGCTGCGGCCTTGTAGCGCTTCAGACGGTATAGCGCATTGCCATGCCCCAGATGGAAATCGGGCCGGTTGGAAGCGGCCGCTGCTTGCTTCAGAAGCGGTTCGGCCTTCCGGGGCTTGTCGAGGCCGAACCAAGCCATGCCGGCATAGTGTAGAAGATGCGGAGGCGGGTTTTCCAGAGCGGCAATCGCCCGATCGTACAGGATGACCGCTTCACCCAGGCGTCCAGCCTGGTGCAGGCTGATCGCTTGGTCGGCATAAGAGTGTGCGCCGGCCATGTCGCTTACCCTTTCCCTTGATTGTTGGCGGCGGCGGGGCCAAAACTGCGGCCACCTGCAATACCCGGATGCCCGCCATGCCGCTGAAGATCGATTTGAAACCCGGCGAGAAGTTCGTTCTGAACGGCGCGGTCGTGTCCGTTGGGCGGGACGGGCGATCCCTTCTGCTTCAGAACGAGGCTGTTCTCTTGCGTGAAAAGGACATCATGCAGGAAGAGGATGCCAATACACCGGCGCGGCGCATCTATTTCACAGTAATGTTGATGTATATTGACCCCCCTAACCGCGAACGGTACATCTACCAGTACCAGATGCTGGTCGAGGGCTTCGCCCAAGCCTCCGCGGCAGCGCCCGAGCTTCAAAAGGCGCTGATCCCCATGATCCAGAATGTCGCAGCCGGCGATTACTACCATGCCTTGCGCCAATGCAGAAAATTGTTCGACATTGAAAGCCAGCTGCTGACACCTGTTGCCGAGCCGGAGGCTTAGTCGGGCATCAAGCCCTTCATGACGCTACGGTTGACTTCGATCAGGTTGGTGAAACCCGTCCGCTCGTACAGCACGTCGACTGTTTCGCGGTCGACGAAGAACGAAAGGCTGATCAGCTTCGATTTCAGGTCTTCCGGAAGCTTGTTATCCTCGCCCACGAGATCCAGGCGGAAGGCGGACCATACCTGGCGGTTCCACTTCAAGGCCTCGGAGCGGCGCTGGATGGTGGTGCCCTCCTCGCTTGCCTGGATCATCTCGGCCGTGACTTGGCTCAGCAGGCGGTACTCGACAGACCGCGCGTTTTCCGTGACGTTCTGAACTTGGTTGTATGCGGCGTATGCTTGCATGGTAATCTCCCGTTTGGCTTGCAGTCCGAGCCGTTCCCGGACTGTGGTCTATCTCGCTTTACGAAACATGAATCGCAGAACTGTTTTCATCCTGCTTCAACTGGTCTGTATCTGAAGAAGGGTCGACAGCATCTGGTCGGCCGTGCTGATCACCTTCGAGTTGGCGGAATACGCCTGCTGGACGATGATCATGTTCGAAAACTCCGTCGCAATATCGACGTTCGACTCCTCGAGGGCCGATGGCACGATGGTACCCGCGCCGCCCGTATTGGCCGCGCGCAGGTAATATGTGCCGGACCCCGTGGTCTGCTGGTACACGTCGCCGGTCGATTCCTGCAGCGAGTTCTCGCTGTTGAACGTCGCAAGCGGCACCTGATAGATTTCCTTGACCTGGCCGTTGCTGTAATTCGCCGACACAAAACCTGCGGCATCGATGCTGATGCCGGTCTTCGTGCCGTAGGCGATACCATCCGACGTCGTAGAGTTAACGTTTGAGTCGGAGGCGAACTGCGTAAATGACGAGGCATCGAGCGTGACGCTCTGGGTCGGGCTGGAGCCGTCACCGAAATCCATGTTCGGCAGCGTTGAGAGCAGGGGTGGAGAGGCTGAGAGGGGTTGTGCCATAGGTGTAGGTTGTCGTGCTGGCCGTGGCCGTTGTGCCGTTGTCCACGGTTTGCGTCACCGTCAGCTGGTTGCCGGAGATCGAAGACGTATTCGTGGTGCCTGCCGTGCCGCTCGAAGCCACTGCGGCGCTTGTCGTCGCACCGGTCGTGATGGGGCCGATGGCCTGGATGTCGCCGCTGGTATTGTACAGCACGCCGTAATTTGCAGGGTAGTTGGGTCCGGCGCCGGAAACCTGCATGCTCCAGGCGTTCGGGTAATTTTGAGTCATGTTGATATTCACCGTCTGCGTCGTGCCCAGGCTGTCGACGACTGAGAGCTGCGTCGTGGAGGTCGGCATCCCGGTCGTGGTCGGCGCCGGCGCGCCGTTGGCTGCCTGATATGTCGTAGCCTCCGTCGAATCGACGTTCATCGACAGCGACATCTTGGAAGTCTGCTGCAGGATCGACGACGACGCGTTGACGTTGATGGGCGTCAAAGAGGAAAGACTTCCTGAGTCCTGGGGCAAGTGGCCGTCCGAGTCCAGCTTCCAGCCCATCAAGTAGTATCCCGCGCTGTTGACAAGATTGCCGTCGGCATCGGTCGAAAAGTCGCCTGACCGCGTGTAGTAGGGAGACGTGAGATTAGCCGAGTTGGGGTTCGACGTGACGACAAACATGCCGTCGCCCGAGACGCCAAGGTCGGTGTTGAGGTTCGTCTGCTCGATCGTGCCCTGCGTGGTCACGTTCTGGTCTGTGACTGCCCGCACACCGCCTGGATCGTACTGGTTCGACAGGTCGGCCTGCGTCACGAGGTCGGCAAAAGCGGCGCTGTCGCTCTTATAGCCGGTTGTGCTGGAGTTCGCGATGTTGTTGGAGATGATGCCGATCGCCTGGCTTTGCGCGTTGAGGCCGGAGACCGCTGTGAATAACGAACCGAAGAGACCCATAAGTTTTCTCCCTTTGCTTGTTACGAGCCGCTGGCCGTATTGGACGATGACGAGGATGAGGACGAAGAAGGCGGATAGGCGGCGCTGACCACGTCCGTCACCGGCACCTGCTGGCCATTGACCGTCAGGTAGGTCGTGCCGTTCGACACGCTGACGGCCGTTACCTGTCCGGGGGTGATAGTCGGCACCGTCAGCGGGTTGCCTTTGCTGTCGCTAGCGGTTACTTGCACCGTATAGGTGCCGTCCGCCTGAGCCTTGTCGGAGTTGTCGGTGCCGTCCCAGGTGTACGAATGGGTTCCGGCGTCGGTATCGGCCGTCTGGCTGTAGACCTCCGTTCCGCTTGAGTCGAAGATGCTGAGCGTTGCGCTGGCGGCGCCGCTGGGCATCGAGTACCCTATGTTGACGTTGCTGCCGTTGTACTGCAGGGCCGTATTGTCCGCCGCGACGTTCATGCCGAGGTAACTGAGAGCCTGCTGCGTCATGCCCGTTGTCTGGTTCGACAGGATCGAGTTCAGCGACGTGTTGGTGTCGATCTGCTGTTCGACTTGGCTGAACAGAACCAGCTGGTTGGTGAACTGGCTTGAATCCTCGGGGTTCAGCGGGTCCTGGTTCTGCAGCTGCGTCGTCAGCAGCTTCAGGAATGTCTGGTAGTTCGAGTTCAGCGCCGCCGTCGATTGCGACGACGAGTAGGCTGCCGAACCCGAACTGGACGAACTGGTGGTGGAGGGCAGGGTTGCGACGGTCATTGTGGTAATCCTTCCTAGACAAACAGATCGACGCGGCTATTGCCGGAGGACAATGCATATTGCGTGCCACTTATGGGCGCTGCGGCTGCATTTTCGCCTGGAATGCTTGCCTGGATACGGTACGAGGCGCTGTTGCGCGCCGATTGCTGTTGCTGTTGGGCCTGCGCAAAACTCTGGTTCTGGCTGTCGCTGCGCAGGCTGAAGTTCAGCGACGATGAATCGGTGCTGAGGCCGGCATTATGCAAAGCCTGGCTCAACCCGGCATGATCGTTCTTCAACAGCGTCAGCGTATCGGCGTTATCCGCGACGACGCTGGCCTGGACCGAGCCGTCCTTTGCGATGTCCAGGTTGACTTCGACCTTGCCGAGGTTTCCCGGGTCAAGGGCGATGGTCATGGAGGTCCTGCCATCCGCCAGGCCTTTCTGAACGACCAGCGAAACCTGCTCGGCAGGCGTGGCTGGCGTGGCGTTCGCCGCCTCGCCCACCGCCTTCGCAAAGCTGGCCGGCGAAGTCGCGGCGGACTGAACCGTCATGGGCAGGTCGCCACCTTGCGAATCGTGGACGGAGGTCGAAGCAAGCTTCTCAACCGGACCGGCCGCTTCCTTGGTCTTTGCGCCCGTATCGGCGGCGGAACCCGCTACGTCGGGTACAGCCTGGCCAGCAGGAGGCGTGTCCGACAAAGAAGTCGAAGAAGCCGCGGCGTTGTTGGCTGCCTGCTGCCCAGATGCTGCGCCTGAAACAGCGGCGGGCTGGGGGCTACCGCTCAAAGTCTTTGCCGGTGCAATCGGCGTATCGGTAGTTGGGATGGCGGCGGCGTGCGGTTTGGCTGGCTCGGGCGCATCGGATTGGATCTCGTGCCCTGCGGTTCCGCTACTCGCCGATGACAGAGCGGCTTTCAATGAAGGCAAAGCCGGAGCAGCCGCAGGAGCGGACAGCTTGCCCCCGGCCTGTACCGCCGTGACCGCGTCGGCATTCGCGGCAACCGGCTTGATCTCTGGCATAACCTGGACTGCCTGGATTTGCGAAGCAACGGTTGCGAGCATCAGGGTCGAATCCGGCTGCGCGGGCGTGGCGTTCGCGGGATCGGCACCCGCCGCATCGCCCTCGTCTTTCCTGGTGCTGCTTTTTGCAGGGGCTGGCAACGACGCTGGATCGCTGGCCGGCGGCGAAGATGGCACGGCGGCAATCTGTGCTCCGGGAGTATCGTCCAGGTCGTCTGTCGCGGCTGCCGGCGACGCGGGCTGGGCCACGGGCGTTGCCGGAACGGCGGCTGGAAATTTCTGGGCTTGCAAAAGCGTCGCCGTCAGCAAATCGATGTCCGACACTGCGGAAACGGGCTCGGAAGGCGTTGTATTATTTACCGTATCATTCACCGCAGGCGCGGAAATGGATGCCGCATCCTCGAACCCTTGCCCGTTAGGGGAAAGGGTGGCAACCGGTGCGGCAGGAGCCTTCGCCACCGCCAAGAACGGTGCCTGCACCGGTTCATGCGCGGGAGTTGCGACCGGTTTTACCGGCTCATCCACCGTCTCGCCCGCGTTGTCAGTCGTATCGGTCGCGTCCGCGGCAGGCGTATCGGGGACAGGCGATGCGGCGGCCTGCGTGGCTTGCGCCGGCTGGATCTGGCTGCCGGACTCCATCGATTGCAATATGCCGTCAAGCGTCGCAAGGAAGCCTGTGTCGCCACCGGCCTGCGGGTTTCCCTTCGTGATTTGGGACGAAGCGGCTTGCGGGCTCTGGACGGGGGCGACCGGCATTTTCAAAGCACCTTGTTGAGGGCTACGGAAACGAACGAGGATGCCGTGGAACGGCCCGCCTCCGCCGAGTGGCCGTAGGCGCCGCCGTATCCCTGGCCGACACGGGCGCCCTGAACCTCCTTGATCGCGCCCACGATGATATCGACGACCTGGCGCGTCGCGCGATGCGCAACCTCCAGCGTCGCGGCATTTTCCGCCAGCCGTACCTGGAATCCCTGCCAGCTCTGGTTCAGCATCGCTTTCACGCCTTCATCCAGCTCGGCCAAGCCCTGCTTTCGTTCGGAGATCGCGGTCAGCTGCCGGCTGTAATGCGTGGCGAGAAATTGTTTCCTGTTCAGCAGGGAGGCTACGGCCTTGGCGTTCGCGGCCTTGATGGCGGAGGTTTCCTCGGCCAGCAGCTCGGAGAATTCCTCGATGGTAATCATGAGCTCGGCAACCCGGTCGATCGTTTCC
>CALMVH010000201.1:3158-11864 GCA_937873165.1 uncultured Rhodospirillales bacterium | reverse complement strand
GGTCGATGTCGGGCTGCGTCAGCTCGTCGCCGGCCTCGTGCAGGACGACGCCGTTCGACTCATCGATGATGTCTACCGCAAGGTACTTGCCCACGAGCGATTCCGCCGACACGACGATGGATTTCAGCCCGCCGTCCTGCAGCTTCTTAATGGTGCGCGGGGTTACCTTGGTTTCGGCTTCGGCAACCACCAGACCCGTATCGGCGTCGATCAGGTCGGCTTCCAGTTTCGTGCCCTTCAGGCGGTCGCCGTCGAATGGCGTCTGCCATCCGGCCTGCGTGCGCTTGTAGGTGACCGTGCCGTAGAACGCATTGAGAACTTCCTCGCGGCTCATCCCCGTCACATTGCGGCGGTCGATGTTCTTGCCCTGGCCAGCGCGCAGGGCTTCGGTTTCGCGGCTGTCGAGGGCGTAAAGCAGCGTGGTCGCCGGCAGCTTGCGGCGGCGGTCGATACGAACGTACAGGTGATCCTTGGCGTCGAACTCGAAATCCAGCCACGAGCCCCGGTAGGGAATAACGCGCGCAGAAAACAGATACTTGCCCGACGAATGGCTTTTGCCCTTGTCGTGATCGAAGAACACGCCCGGGCTGCGGTGCATCTGGCTGACGATCACGCGTTCGGTGCCGTTGATCACGAACGTGCCGTTGTTGGTCATCAGCGGCATGTCCACCATGTAGACATCCTGTTCCTTGATGTCGCGGATCGAGCGAAGTCCCGAATCCTCGTCAACATCAAAGACCGACAAGCGCAGCGTGACCTTCAGCGGAGCGGCGAAATTCATGCCGCGCTGCTGGCACTCGTCCACATCGTATTTAGGCTGTTCCAGCTCATAGCGCACGAAGTCGATCTCCGCGCGGTCCGAGAAGTCACGGATCGGGAAAACGGACTGGAACACCTCCTGCAGGCCGCTTTTGGTGCGGTCCAGGTAGGAAATGTCCATCTGCAGGAATTTTTCGTACGACGAGCGCTGAACCTCGATCAGGTTTGGCATTTCGGTGACTTCAGGGATACGGCCGAAGCTCTTGCGAACCCGCTTGCGACCCGTAAACGACTTCGCGACTACCTGATCCATGAACCGCTCCCGTAATTTCGAACATAGTCCGGGACGAACAAACCGCGCTGCCTGGTGTTAACCCTGGCATCGAAGCCGATCATGCCTTGCGGCATATCCCGAGACGCGCGGCGCAAGACGCCACTAGGGCGACACGCGCCCCGCAAACAGCAAAATGCAAGCCGGCCGAGCGTTGCGTTCCTTCCAGAACGCCGCACCCGGCCCACCTGCGATTAAGAAAAACTGAAAACAGCTGCCACGTTATTTAATTTCGACCTTGGCGCCGTTTTCTTCAAGTACCTTCTTGATCTTTTCCGCTTCGTCCTTCGACACGCCTTCCTTGACGGTCTTCGGAGCGCCCTCGACCAGGTCCTTGGCTTCCTTGAGGCCTAGGGCGGTGATGGTGCGGATTTCCTTGATCACGTTGATCTTCTTCTCGCCGGCTTCGGCCAGAATCACCGTGAACTCGGTCTGTTCTTCGGCGGGAGCGGCAGCAGCCCCGCCAGCGCCACCCGGCATCGCGGCAACCGCCACCGGTGCTGCGGCGGAAACGCCCCACTTCTCTTCAAGAAGCTTGGAAAGCTCGGCGGCTTCCAAAACCGTGAGAGCCGACAGGTCGTCGACCAGCTTCGTCAAATCAGCCATTATGCGTAACTCCTGGTAACAGTTTCAGTTGGGATGGATAGGATTCAAGCCGCTTGCTTGTCGGCGTGAGCCTTCAGCACGCGGGCGATCTGGCCGGCCGGAGCCTGCACCACACCGGCAATGCGCGTCGCGGGGGTCTGCAACAGACCCAGAAACGAAGCGCGCAGGATATCGAGCGACGGCAGCTTCGCCAGTGTCTCGATTGCCGAAGCGTTCAGCTTCTGCGATCCGAGGCCACCACCGACCAGCACGAACTTCTCGTTTTCCTTTGCAAAATCGGCTGCGACCTTGGCGGCAGCGACCGGATCGGTGGAAAACGCGATACCTGTGGGGCCCGTGAACAGGCCTTCAAGGCTTTCGTACTGCGTACCTTTCAGCGCGATCTTCGCCAAGCGGTTCTTCGCCACCCGGAAGTTTGCGCCGGCTTTCAACATGTTGCGGCGAAGTTTCGTAACCTCGGCCACCGTCAGCCCTGCATAGTGGGCGACAATGACGAAGTTCGTTTCCTTGAATGCCTCGTGCAGGCTTTCGACTGCCTCGGCTTTTTGCGTACGGTCCATCTGGATCGTCTCCGCTTCTCGGTTAAACGCCTGCCAAGCGGCAGGCTTCATGACAAAATAGCCGCAGCGGCCAGTTTCCCGGCACAACGCGGCGCTCGAACTACCCGTCCCAGAAGCACTATTGGCGAGAGGCGCAGAGCGCCTCGCGAAACCGCGACTCCTGTCTATTGCGGGCGGATATTAAGCCGTCGTATTTCTACAATCAGCGCCAGCAGTCTTGGACAAGCGGGGCATTCAACTGCCCTTGGCGGATTGTTTAAACAGATGTTACGGCCCGCGCAAGGGGAAAGAGTCGAAGCGTTAACTGCCTGCCAGGTTACTTCCCGAAGAAGCTTTTCAACACGTCGGCGGGCTTGGTCGAGCCACCTGCCGACTTGCCGGCCTTGCCCAACAGCTTGGCTTCCAGCTTCGGCAGCTTGGCATTCAGTTTCTGGCCCAGGGCTGCCTGCAGATCAGGCCGGTAGCTGAGATTGGTCCAGGGCCCCTGCACCAGGATGGGAATGGTCGTGCCGAACACGCCCGACTTGCCCCCCTGCAGGTTGCCGGCCAGGTTGGGCACGATCTCGTAGTTCAGGGTGCGGTTCAACAAGCTGGCCGTGCCCTTGCCCGTCAGGTGGAAGAGGGGTGAAGTCACCGACAGGTCGGAGTTCGCAAGCACGCCGGAGGCAATCGTGAACGTGCTGCCCAGCGTGCTGAACCCGGTGTCGCCGAATGCCGCCGCTGCCGTGCCTTTTGCCGAAAATGCCTGGATGTCCTTAGCCAGCGCGGCGAAATCCACGCCCTTGATTGCGCCGTCGGCCAGGCTCAGCGCGCCTTGCCCGCCCAAGGTCACGATCAGATCGTGTTGCGACCGCCCATACGCGGCGATGTTCAGTTTCATGTTGCCGGTGCCGCTCAGGCGATCGATCCCCAGCACAGCCTCCAGTACCGGCTGTATCTGAATGTGCGACAGGTTGATCGTCGCGTTCAAGCCTGTAACGGCTCCCGAGACGTCCACCGCAATTTCACCCGAGCCGCTGCCGCCATACAGCGTCATCTGCTTGAACGCGGTATTCAGACGCCCGCCCTGCAACAGGATGGCCGTGATGCTTTTGCCGATCTCGATCTTCTGGAACTTGAACGAGGTGACATCCAGCGCGAGCTGCGCGTCCAGCCCTCGCAAAGCCGCGAGTTCGATGGGCGCGTCGCTCCATCCGCTGCCCGGCGTCACGGGTGCCGCGACGGGCGCCGGTCCCGACACCGCCCGGCTTGCCTCGCCGGATGACGTAGCCGAAGCTTGCGACGGCACGGCAGCGCCCGCGCGGCCGAGGTAAGGGTTGAGATCGAGATCGCCCAAGGTCAGGCCGCCCTTGATCAGCGGCACCTTGCCGGACAGATCGGCGCTCATCTGGCCGCTGCCCTTGATCTGGTCCAGCGACACGGAAAGCCCTGAAACGGCGGCTACCTTTCCGGCGAGGGCAAGCTTGCCCTGGACGGCCATGGGTCCAAACCCCGTGCCGCCCGCTTTCAGCGGCGAGCCTGCCCAGGCGGCGGCTTCGCGCAGCGATGGGCTGGAAACCGCGAAGGTGCCGTCGGCCTTCAGCACGGGCTTGCTGGCGGCATCGCCCTGGAAATCGAGCTTCAGCGGCGCGGCAGAGAGTTTCAGCGTCACCGGCGTTTGAGCACCTTCCATGGCCGCCTGCGGCTTGCCGACATTCAGCAACAGATCGACGGGCTGTCCACGCCAGACGGCGCTGCCCGACAGGTCCAGCGGCTGGTCCAGGCTGGCCAATTTCAGACTGGCCTGCAGTTTTGTCAGTTCCTGGTGCTTGCCCGTGCGGGCGTCCGCGTAGGTCATCGTGCCGTCCACGATCCTGACCTCGCCCAAATGCAGCTGCTTCAGGCGTTCGGCATTTTTTGTGGTTTTGGCCGGATCGCTGCCGGCGGCTGGGCGGGCGGGCGCAGGCTCGAATGTCCAATTTCCCGTGCCTGATTTATCGACGTTGAGATGGACAATCGGGCTGGTCAGGATCAACCGGGTGATTTCCACGTCGCCCGACAGCAAGGGTATCAGCTTTAACCCCACGTCAAGTTTCGCCAGGGTCAGCATGGCGGCGTCAGGCGCGCCCGGCGCGTTCGACAGCGACACGGTATGAGCCTCCAGAGAAACACCGCCCAGAATGCCGATATGCACGGGCCCTTCGATCGACAGATCGCGTCCGGTTGCCTGCTTCACAGCCGCGATCAGCTTGCCTTCATAAGCGCTGGCGGGAATCAGGAACGGCACAACCGCCGCCAGCACGATCACCGCAAGGATCAGGACTCCGCCGGCAATCAGGACTTTACGCATGCTCGGAACACTCGGGGTCAGTGGACGGGCGGCACAGGCATGCCGGTTTGGCTTGTTAGTCCCGATCAGCGCGAATGCCAAGCGGCAGAAAGGGGCAATGCCGGCCGGGCGGCATCAAGCCGGTGGCCTGCCGGGCCCAGTTCGCCACGCTTCATACGGTTGCGGAAGCGTTTACATTTCTTTAGCGTCAACGGGTTAGGTTCGGTTGCACAAACGAGCAGGATTGATGCACGACCCCGGATGGTTTCCCTTGCCTGATGCTTCGCCGCATGGTGGCCTGTGGTGTGAGAAAACCGCCCGCCTGGTCTGGACCGCATCGTGAAGCGCGCCGTGATTGCAACGATGGGCGCTGTTTGCGTGATCGCCGTGGCGCTCTTAGCCCCGGTTTTCCATTCTGGCTTGCCTCCAGCCGTGGCTAAGGCGTTCCACGTGACGGAGGAAACCTCGCGCATTGATCAATGGGATCCGCAACCCTTGCCGAACGGCCAGACGGTCTACGTGCGTAAATTTCAGGGTTACTCTGCCGGCATCGCCTCCATAGACGGCGTTGGCTTGCTTATAATCGATGTCGAGGCGGCCATGCCGGACTGCCCGTCCGTGCAAGGATACCATTGGATGGGGTGCGACCTTGTTCAAGGGCAGGATAGCGATGGCGTACGGCTGATGCAGCTCGACCGCCATCGCCTGCTGCTCTGGCCGCCGGCGCAGGAGATCATACCGCAGATCCTGAAAGACGGGCAACTGACCGCCACCATACGATCGAGCCAAACCACGCTCATGGATATTGATTTCGACACAAAAGGCCTGCCTGCCACCCTGCCACTGGCGCAGGAACAGGCCTGGCCCGACTGGGTCGTTTCTGTGTTGCAGGCCGACGAATGATCTTGAGCTTCGGTCTAATTAAGGCATGATATTTACCTCACGACTTCTTGTCGCGGCTGTTGCCTTATGCGATCATACCTTTTTGCTGAGGCGACTGCTTGCCGTGAACGACCGTCTAAATTGAAAGTTAATTTAGCCATCCTGCTTAACAGGCCTATTTAACATAGCCTTGACATCGTGAGGTTTAGAAGGCAGGCATCAACTAAACTTGGTTTGGATCATTTGACATGCCCATTTTGCAGTTTTGGGAGTTAATCGACTACGGTGCGCTTATGCTTGTGTTCGCTGGATGTGCCGGCGAAGTTGTTCACGGTCGTATCGAATGGTTGAAGCAAAAATACTACTGGTGGGAGAGAAACGGGCACACATTCTCAGGTTACGTTCTTGTAATAGCGCTTGCGTTCGAATTACTAGCACAGATCGAAACAAATCATTTTAACCACAAGGAGTTCAAGAAACTCACAGCAAATGCGAAAGCAGCGTCAATGCAGGCTCAGGCGGCAGTCAATAGCGCAACCCAAGCAGTGGCAACCGTTAACATCGCCAACGCGAATGCAACGTCTGCTTCAGACGCCGCAGCTCGAGCAACTCAGGAGGCAAACGCAGCGGCCGATCGAATAGAGCAGCTTAAGCGTGTGGTTGGTCCCCGAGAGCTTACAGATCCCATTAAGCAGTTGTTCAACAAGCTCGTTGAGGCAAAGATCGACTTCATACTCGTAGTAACAAACGATCAGGAGTCGATCGCCTTCGCGCAAAATATACAAGGCTACGTTAGAAAAAAGTCTGGTGAAACAACTTCCACTAATGCAAGTATCTTCGTAACGGAAAAGAGTATTGCGGAGGTCTCAGCATTTTATCCTGGAGGTGTTGAGACGGAATTCTCAAACATAGTCAAATCCTCCGGCAGCCCATTCGACTATTATCGAGGATCAATCTTTATGTGGAATTCTAGGCTGCCGTTTATTCCATCCAACGCTCCCGATCTACCTGGGTTCATTATCGGAGTAAAACCGCTGTATCCTTATGAAGCGAGCCATCCTTGATTATCTACACTGATCCTAGGTTGGACATCGAATACTGTTCATATAAGGGCAAAAATACCAATCACTGAGACTGAAACAAAAAGACCGGCTTACCGTCTGGATCGGATGGAGTTTCGCTTATGATACCGTGAGAAGATCGTCGAGGCGAGTTGTGTACCGCGGGCTGTGGAAGTTCGATGACAGCTTCCACGTCTTCTTGATTCCTGAGGATGCCGGCTGGATCGTGCCGCGTCCGAAGGTGCCGTTCAGAAGGTCGGTGGCGCGCATCAACCGCGCCCGTCGCTCGACATCTGTATGGTCAACCAAGAGGCTTTTCTGTCGCGCAACGTGCGGCACTAGGTCGGTCAGGATGACGCCGGCTTTGGAGTACCGGAACTCCGGCTTCCAGATCCGGGCTACAGCGGCTGTCGATAAGCCTAGCAAGAACGGCGCGGAGGTATGGATCCCGTTCAAGCCGGAGTTCCTTGTCCTGTTCAAACAATATCCGGTTCGCGGCGACTTTATCGTGGCGCCCCCCTATGCAGGACAGTGGCACGAGGCGACGCTATCCCACGACATCGCGAAGGCAGTGAAGGACTATGGCTTCGAAGGGTTCAGCCTGCACGGCCTGCGCTACAACGCATGCCAGAACCTGGCGGAGGCCGGATGCACTCCGCACGAGATCATGTCGATCACAGGCCACAAAACCGTTCAGATGGTTGAGGGCTACACGAAGCATTTCGAGCGCAGGAAGTCAGCTGTCGAGGCGGTGAGAAAGCTTGACGACCAGAACCAATCTGTATCCAGAAACCGGAGAAGTGTAAACGCAGAGACCACCTCTGAAAAGAGTGGCGGAAACGCTGGGGTTTTGGTGGGCGCACCAGGTCTCGAACCTGGGACAAGCTGATTAAGAGTCAGCTGCTCTACCAACTGAGCTATGCGCCCGCCGTGCGCGGGCCGAAGACCCTGGCGTTGAGGAAGCGGACTATACAGCCGGCGGCGCGGATCGCAAGAGTGTTTTGCAGAAACTTCGGACGTCGCGGCTGGCTTGCGCGATGCCGCCCGTTATGACAAGAACGTAACATGAACAACGCGGCGGGTATTTTTCGTGAGTCCGCCGGGCTGAACTGGTTGGTACTGGACCTGAACAGCTTCTTCGCCTCGTGCGAGCAACAGGCGAACCCGGATCTGCGCGGACGGCCGGTGGCGGTGGTGCCGGGATTTGCGGACACGACCTGCGCCATCGCCGCCAGTTACGAGGCCAAGGCCTGTGGCGTAAAGACAGGCACCAAGCTGTTCGAGGCAAAGCGCCTTTGCCCGGACCTGATCATGGTCAAGGCCAGCCACAAGCTGTACGTCGAGTATCATCATCGTATCCTCCAGGCGATCGACGAGATCATTCCCGTCGACAAGGTGATGTCGATCGACGAGGTTGCCTGCCGCCTGGAGCCCACCCAGCGTTCACCCGAGGCAGCCCGGGTCCTCGGTCTGCGGTTGAAAGCGCATATCAGGGCGCGGGTGGGAGATTGCCTCACCAGCTCGGTCGGTATTGCGCCGAACCGATTCCTCGCCAAGCTCGCCTCCGATCTGCAGAAACCGAATGGGCTGACGATCCTTGAACCCGAACGGCTGCAAGCGGTCCTGCAATCGCTGGACCTGCGCGCGTTGCCGGGCATCGGGCGCAACATGGAAAACCGCCTGCACAGCAGCGGCATCCACTCAATGCAGGCGTTGTGGGCGGCTTCGCCCAAATCCCTTCGGCGCATCTGGGGCGGCATCGGGGGCGTGAAGTTCCATGCGTTGCTGCACGGCGCCGATCTTATCGACCCGCCCAACGCGCGCCGCAGCATGAGCCATCAGCATGTGCTGGCGCCTGACAAACGCACGCACGCCTTCGCCCTGCCGGTCCTTCGTGAACTCGCGGTCAAGTCTGCGGAGCGGCTGCGCCGCGAAGGGTACTACTGCCGCCGCATTGCTTTGGATGTCAATGGGACCGGGCGGGGGGACATTGGGCGGCGGAAACGGCGTTCCATGAAACCTTCGATACCGCCTTCCTGTTGCGGCGGGTCGAAAACATGGCGGCGCGCATGCCGCCGGGCCGCCCGTTGCGGGTGGGGATCGCCGTGTCGGGGCTGGTCGCGGTCGAGTCCCACCAGCCCGACCTGTTCGCGCAGCCCCAGCGACAGGAACTAACCCATGCGCTGGACCGGCTGAACG
>CALMVH010000201.1:254-3148 GCA_937873165.1 uncultured Rhodospirillales bacterium | reverse complement strand
GTGGGGTATGGCGCCTGCGTGCCATTGGCAACCGGCAAGCTCGCCTTCCAACGGGTTCCTGATCTAGCCGAATTCTAGCTGAACGGATCGGCTGGACTCCGATCTTGCAGACTGTGGCCCCGTCGTGCGGCTTATCGGAACCTTCCTACCGGGTATTCGCGCCCAAAGGCAGGCTTTCACCGCCGGTCCAGCCGCACATGGCGGTGCACGCACACCGACAGGATCAAGCCGAAGCCGATCATCGTCGCCAGCATCGACGTGCCGCCATAGCTGATCATCGCCAACGGTACGCCGACGACGGGAATCAGGCCCATCACCATCGCTATGTTGATGAACATGTACAGGAACAAGTTGACCGACAACGCCATGGCCACCAACCGACCGAATTGGTTCTTGCAGGACAGCCCAATCATGAAGCCGTAGCCGACCACCACGAGATACAATGCCAGCAGGCTGAGCGCGCCGATCAGGCCCCATTCTTCCGCCAGTACGGTAAAGATGAAGTCGGTATGTTTTTCGGGCAGGAAGTTCAAGCGGCTCTGCGTGCCTTCCAGGAAACCCTTGCCGAAGACACCCCCCGATCCCAGCGCGATCTTGGATTGGGTGATGTGGTATCCAGCGCCGCGCGGGTCGCGTTCGGGGTTGAGGAACGTCAACACGCGGCTTTTCTGGTAATCGTGCATGCTGGCCCAGATGATCGGGATTGCGGCCAGCACACCGCCGATCACCAGCCCAAACTTCCACGCCCGCACACCGGCCAGCCAGAAGATGGCCCCCCCGATGGCGACCAGGATCAGTGACGTGCCCAGGTTTGGCTCCAGCAGCACAAAGGCGACAGGCACGAAGATGATGGCGAGCGGCACCAGCAACACGCGGATGCGGCCGATCTCCTCGGCCGATACACCCTGGAAGTAGCGGGCGAGCGCCAGGGTCAACGTTATTTTCATCAGTTCGGACGGCTGCAGCTGCACCGGCCCCAAGTTCAGCCAGCGCTCCGCGCCCTTGCCCGTATGCCCCATGGCAAGCACCAGAACCAGCAAAGCGAGCACGCCCGCATAAAGCCAGTAAGCGCTCTTTAGCCAGACCCTTACATCGACCAGCGCCAGCCCCAGCATGATGCACAGGCAGAAAACGAAGCGGATCAGCTGCTTGGTCGCCCAAGGCTCCATGCTGCCGCTGGCCGCCGAGTACATCCCGACAATCCCAACCGCCCCCAGCGTAACCACCAGCGCGACAAAACTGACGCGGATACCCTGGATCTTTTCCAGCAAGGTGTAGTCGGAGGAGGATGCTTCGAGGCGCATGTGTCCATATTATCTGCAGGCTGTTTGAAAAAACCAGGTTTGTCATGGATCCGATCCTGACCATATGCTCTTGCGCGTCTTGGTTAGTGGTCATGCCTGACGACTGACTCTACAGAACTGGACATGTTATCCTAGAACGCTGATAACGCTACCGTTCAACATGGCTATCGGTCCTACATCTACGAATGGTTTACAGCCAGTAGAGCGGGTAGGTTCCAGCGGACTCTTAGATGAGCTAGGCTCCGGACCCAATTGGATGGTTGCCGGTCAGCGGCTTAGCTGATTCATTGTGCTTCCTGCAAGGAGGCGAGATGAGTGATCTGTTCTGGTTGACGGACGATCAATGGGCGAAGCTGGAGCCGTTGCTGCCTGTGTATGTACGCGGCAAGCACCGGGTTGACGACCGGCGCGTGATCAGCGGGATCGTGCATGTTTTGAAAAACGGCAGTCGCTGGGCCGACGCTCCAAAGGAGTACGGGCCGAAGAAGACGCTGTACAACCGTTTTGTCCGCTGGGCGGTTCGGGGCATCTGGCAGGACATGTTCGCCACGCTTGCGGCATCGGGCGGGCCACCTGCCGAAGCCTTGCTCGACAGCACGCATATCAAGGTCCACCGCTCGGCAGCCGGCGCAAAAGGGGGGCGCACGCGCACGCGATCGGTTGTTCTCGTGGCGGGCGGAATACCAAGCTCCACATAATCACGGATGCGCAGGGGCGACCCCGTGTCCTGTGCCTGACGGCTGGCAATACCCACGACATCCGGCCTGTCGCGGCCATGCTGGAGGCGGTGAGCCCGGCCGTGCGCGTGATCGCCGACAAGGCTTACGATTGCGCCGCCCTGCGCCAGCAACTGGCAACGCGCAACGTCAAGGCGGTCATCCCGAACCGGGCCACACGCAAGCAGCCCTTTGCCTTCGACGCCGTAACCTACAAGCGCCGCAACGTGGTCGAGAGAACCTTCTGCCGCCTGAAGGACTTCCGACGCCTGGCAACACGCTACGACAAACGGGCAGACACATTCATGGCTACCGTTTGCATCGCTTCAATCGTCGCCTACTGGCTCAAATGAGTCCGGACCCTAATCACCAACTTCGATAAACAGTATTGAAGGCACGTCAGACCGGTGGCGCGGTTTTTGGGTAGATGAAGCCCTGGGCCGTGTAGGGCTGTCCGAACACCCCGGACTGTTCGTTGAAGAACTCTACCTGGCTCCAGTCATTGTTTGGCGACACGTCGATTACAGGCATCGAGTCGTGCACCAGCCGGCGCGTGTATTCGTCCATGCCCCAGTTGGCGTGGGTGACTTCGATGCGGCGCGGGCCGTCGATGCGGCGTACCATCGCGACGTGGCCAAGCGACAGGCGGTCGCTTTTTGCCAGCACCAGCACGGCGTTCTGCCGGGGTGTCTGCCCCCGGTCGTAACCTTGATCGGCCGCCTGATCCCACCAGGTGTAGGCATCGCCGTGGATGTTCACGCCGGATAGTTCGCGCACGAAGGGCACGCACTGGATCGGCGCGGGCAGGGGACCGCTGTCGCCCACCGAAGGCGCATATTTCGTGTTGGAGTTCGAGGCCGAGCAGGCGCCAAGC
>CALMVH010000201.1:0-244 GCA_937873165.1 uncultured Rhodospirillales bacterium | reverse complement strand
GGAAACTCTGGCCAGCCGAAGAAACCTCATTCGGAAAATCTGCTCCGGCAGGGTTAACGGTGGATTAAGGCTCGTGCGGCTTGGGATCATCCAGGCTGAACATTTCGCTGGTGTCGTCGTAGGAAAATAGTTCGGCGTAGCGCGCCCAGCTGATCACGGCGTGCAGCGTAGCGTCCGCCGCGCCTTCGTTCAGGTGGTCTTCCAGTTCCGTCTCGAAACGGATGCGCGGGGCGCGGTGATCGGG
>CALMVH010000200.1 GCA_937873165.1 uncultured Rhodospirillales bacterium | reverse complement strand
GTAAGCTGCTAGCAGAGAGGGTGGTAGCGGTTTTGATCTCGATGCATCTGCGAAGTCCTGATGGCTTTGAAAACTATCTTGTTCAAACGATATCATTACAGAAATTGATTGTGCATCAAGGTCGGAAAGTTGTTCTGGATCTAATTGTTTGGCCAAATGTACAAGGGCAGTTAGCCTATGGCCTCCGTCCGTAACCGATATACGAGCCGTTCGAGGGATAACTAAAATGCACGCTATTATCTCAGAAGGATAGTCGGGAACATACATTCTAATCTGCTGATGTACATTCAATGTCATTGGAGGAAGAATATAAGGTTTATTCATGTTATTTTTGATAAATCGTGCAATAGCCTTTGCATGATCTTGCATCACAGGACGGTTGGCGTTCTGCATAACAGCGGCCGGATCGTCACCTCGTTTGACCTCTCTTACAAATACTCGCTCTCTAACCACCCCCATTGGGAGCGCCGTTGAAGCAAAGGCACGTGTTCCTTGCTTAAAAAGAATTGCTGGAAACGGCTGTCCCCCTGTTGCAGCAGCTTCCTCAACAGCTTGAGTTTGAGCTTCTGCATAGTTTTGACAAAGCCTTACATCCACACTGTTCGTTACTAATTCAAAAAGTTTCATCGTAATCTCCTGAAGTGATGTTTCAGGTGATACCCTCCTGCCATAGCTCTGTCAACCGCAGAACGCGCACATTTGCGCGTATTAGTACGGACGCACTATCTTCGTAAAAGCAGTAACGTCCATTTTTGCACGTCCTCCAGCGCCCGGCTGGTATAGGCCAGCTTGCGGTCCCGGCCTTTCGCGCGTGTGACGACCGGCGGGAACAGGCCGAAATTGACGTTCATCGGCTGGAAGGTCTCGGCCTCGGCGCCGGTGGTGATATGGTTCAGCAAGGCCCCCAGGGCGGTCGTGAGCGGCGGCGGTTCGGCCACCTGACTCAGCGCTTCCGCCGCGGCAAAGCGGCCTGCCATCAGGCCAACGGCGGCGCTTTCCACGTAGCCTTCGCAGCCGGTGATCTGCCCGGCAAAGCGCAGGCGAGGCTGCGCTTTCAATCGCAGTGTCGGATCCAGCAGGGTAGGGCTGTTGATGAAGGTATTGCGGTGCAGCCCGCCCAGCCGCGCGAACTCGGCGTTCTCCAGGCCGGGGATCATGCGAAAAGCCTGCACCTGCGCCGCGTGCTTCAGCTTGGTCTGGAACCCGACCATGTTGTAGAGCGAGCCCAGCGCGTTGTCCTGGCGCAGTTGCACCACGGCGTAGGCGCGGCGGCCGGTGTTCGGATCGGTCAGGCCCACCGGCTTGCATGGCCCGAAACGCAGGGTGTCGGGGCCACGCTCCGCCATCACCTCGACCGGCAGGCAAGCGTCGAAGTAAGGCGTGTCGGCTTCCCATTGCTTGAACTCGGTTTTCTCGCCTGCCATCAGGGCGTCGATGAAGCCGTAGTACTGGTCCCGGTCCAGCGGGCAGTTGATGTAATCCTTGCCCGTGCCGCCAGGGCCGGGCTTGTCGTAGCGCGACTGGAACCACGCTTTCGAAAAATCGATGCTTTCCTTGTAGACAATGGGCGCGATCGCGGCGAAGAAGGCCAGCGCATCCGCCCCTGTGACCTCACGCACAGCCTCGGCCAGGGATGCCGACGTCAACGGCCCGGTCGCGACGATCACCGACCGCCAGTCGTCGGGCGGCAAGCCTGCGACTTCCTCGCGCACCAGCGTGATCAGCCCGTGCGCTTCAATGGCTTCGGTCACGGCCTGCGCGAAGGCGTCCCGGTCTACCGCCAGTGCGCCGCCGGCCGGTACCTTGTGCCGGTCGGCCATGGCGAGGATCAGCGAGTGTGACCGCCGCATCTCCTCGTGCAGCAATCCCACCGCGTTGTACTCCGCGTCGTCCGACCTGAACGAGTTCGAGCAGACCAGTTCCGCCAGCTTGTCGGTATGGTGCGCGTCGGTACC
>CALMVH010000199.1:4466-6529 GCA_937873165.1 uncultured Rhodospirillales bacterium | reverse complement strand
GACGATGAGAGTTATCACCGTCACTTGCAGGCAAATTCGTACGCCAAAACCGTCAAGGCCCCTGGCGCAGCCGCGCCGTACGCTTTTTCCTGGAGAACAATGAGAGTTATCTGGCGCTGAAAGTGATCAAGCGCGGCCTGGAGGCGGACGATGCCCGGAACTTGGTGCGCCACCTATCAGACCCCAGGAACAAGACCTTGGTTCCCGCCCGGCTGGAACGAAAACTTTTTACAGCCTTGCTCGATCAGATCCCAGGCGAAACCTTTGTGCGGCAGACTGCGGCGGCACGGTTCCTGAAACGCGTTCTGCCCGGCGAACTGGGGCTGAGCGTCAGGGCGGCCGCGTCGGAGATCAAATCCGGGTGGGACCTTTGTGGCAGCCGTTAGCATGACAGGCACCCTGCGGCCCCGCGACGTAGTCATAGCCAGCGCGCTTTGCGCGGCGGGCCAGACGGTACAAAACATGCAAGCCGCGCATTCCATCGGAAAACTGAACAAAATCCTGACCCGCACCGGCAGCAGACTCGAAAGCGGGCCTTGCCCTTGAGCCGCTTCACGACGTAAGCCAACGTCGCTGGTCGCCCGACGGCTTGTGAACAAACCCACGCGAAACCCCGGAAACTTATCATGCGCAGCGGCAAATGGATCAAAGTCGCAGGGGCCATTCTGATCGCGGCGATGCTGGGCGCGGGCTCCCGCCTGCTGGCGGACGCGGCGGTGCCTGTTTACGCTCCGCTGGCACCTGCCAGCACCCTTTCCGCGTCCGGCGGCCAGCCTGCGGCCACCGTGATCGATCCCGTGTCGCCCCTGCTGGCAAAGGCGGACATTTCGCACGGGCAATCCCTGGCGCAGATTTGCTCAGCGTGTCACAGCTTTCAGAAGAACGGTCCCAGCAAGGCGGGGCCCAACCTGTGGAGTGTGGTCGGTTCTCCGCATGCGGCGACGGATTATCCCTACTCTGCCGCGATGAAAGCCTTGCCGGGCGTCTGGGACTATGAATCGTTGAACCGCTTCCTGTACAAACCCATGGATTATGTGCCGGGCACGAAGATGAGCTTTGCGGGACTTCGAAAGGCTGGCGATCGCGCGGACGTGATCGCGTGGCTGCGTACGCAATCGGACGCGCCGGTGCCTTTGCCATGACTTCCGTCCCCGTTGATGTCCTTGCCTTCGCCCAGTCGCTGGCCGACACCGCCCGCCCGATCGTGGCAGGGGCATTTCGCAAGTCCATCGCGGTGGACACGAAGCTGGACCGGACGCCAGTCACGGAAGCCGACCGCGCCGCGGAACACGCCATGCGCGCCATGATCGAGCAGATCCGGCCGCAGGATGGTTTTTTGGGCGAGGAAACCGGACGCAAGCCATCGTTCAGTGGGCTGACCTGGGTTGTCGATCCCATCGACGGCACGAAAGCCTTTATCTGCGGCAAGCCGGTCTTCGGCACGCTGATCGCGCTGATGGAGGGCGACACGCCGATCCTGGGCATTATCGACCAGCCGGTGTTGGACGAACGCTGGGTCGGGGCGCGTGGTCTGCCCACCGTGCTGAACGGGCGCGCGTGCCAGGCTTCGACCTGCCGTTCGCTGGAAGATGGGCGGCTGCAGACCACGGGTCCCGGCAATCTTGCCCCAGCCGAATGGACGCGGTTCCAGGCTCTGGCGAAACGGTGCGCAATCACCGGATATGGCGGCGATTGTTATAACTACGCCCTGCTTGCCTGTGGGTTCGTGGATGTCGTCGCCGAGGCCAATTTGAAGCTCTATGACTACGCGGCCCTGATCCCGGTGATCGAAGGCGCGGGCGGCGTCGTGACGGGCTGGGCCGGCCAGGCAGTCGGAACCGCCGGCCACGATGGCACGATCCTGGCCGCCGCAACGCCGGAGCTGCACAAGGCGGCCTTGGCAGCCCTGGCGGAACCGGCGTAAAACGGTTTCATGAAGTTTCCCGCCTTGCGCCTGCTGCCCGCCGTCGCCTTTTGCCATGACCTCGTGATGGCGGGCATTGCCTTTGACCTGTCCATGGCGATGCGGCTCGGCCCGGACTTCCAGGGCCGCTACGTCGATG
>CALMVH010000199.1:0-4456 GCA_937873165.1 uncultured Rhodospirillales bacterium | reverse complement strand
GCCGCGTTCAGCTTTCTTGTTTTCCGCTTGTACCGGGGTCTGTGGCGCTTTGCCTCCATGCAGGATTTGCTGCTGGTGGGCCAGGCTGTCACGCTGGCGGTCCTGCTGTTCCTGCCGACCTTGTTCTACGTGCATCTGCTAAGCGATATTCCACGCTCCGTACCGCTGATCACATGGTTTGTGCTGCTGATCCTGCTTGGGGCGCCCCGGTTCATCTACCGGGCATTCAAGGACAAGCGCTTCTCCATCAGCCGCGAGTTCCGCGCGCGCGGGCGCATCCCCGTTCTGCTGGTGGGTGCGGCCAAGGGGGCCGAACAGTTCATCCGCGCCATGGCGGCGTCGGGCGCGCCCTACTGGGTCGTGGGCATACTCGATGACGAAGGCGGGCGGCTGGTGGGCCGCAAGATCGCGGGCGTGGTGATCCGGGGCGAAACGACGGATTTGAGAGCCGTTGTGGCGCGTTTACAGGCGCGCGGACGCCAGCCGCAGCGTATCGTCATCACCCGTCCGGCGGGCGAGTTCACGGGCGAGCGGCTGGGAACGCTGGTGGACGACGCCGATGCGCTGGGCCTCAGCGTCGGCCTGATGCCCGCGTTGACCGAGTTCCGGGATGCGACGGCTGCAACCCACGGGCGCCCCCTGGAGCTTAACCCCATCGCCATCGAGGATCTGCTGGGACGTCCGCAGACCATCCTCGACCGTTCGGCGGTCGAGCGCCTGATCGCGGGACGCGCCGTGCTGATCACGGGCGCCGGCGGATCGATCGGGTCGGAACTGTGCCGCCAGGTCGCGGCCTTGGGCCCGAAGCGGCTGGCCTTGCTGGACCAGGGTGAGTTCAACCTGTACAGCATCGAGATGGAACTGCGGGAAACCTATCCCGCCCTGCCGCTTTCGGCATCCATCGCCGATGTGAGAAGGGCAGAGCGCCTCCATGGCATTTTTGCCAGTGAGCGGCCGGAAGTCGTGTTCCATGCGGCGGCGCTAAAGCATGTGCCGTTGATGGAGCAAAATCCAGCCGAAGCCATCCTGACCAACACGGTCGGAACACGCAACGTCGCGGACGCCGCAAAGGCGGTGGGGGTTGCCGCCATGGTGATGATCTCGACCGACAAGGCCGTGGAGCCATCCAGCGTCATGGGCGCCTCGAAGCGGCTGGCGGAAAGCTATGTCCAGGCGCTGGACGTCGCGGGCGCGGCGCAGTCCGGTGCAGGACCGGCAGAGCGCTCGCGCTTCATGACCGTGCGCTTCGGCAATGTGCTGGGCTCGACCGGGTCGGTCGTGCCGCTGTTCCGGCGGCAGATCGCGGCGGGCGGGCCGGTTACGGTGACCCATCCGGACATGGAGCGGTATTTCATGACCATCCGCGAAGCGGTGCAGCTCGTACTGCAAGCCTCCGCCTATGGTCTGGAAACGCGCGGCGGCGAGGGCCGCATCTTCGTGCTGGACATGGGCCAGCCGGTCAAGATCGTCGATCTCGCGCGCCGCATGATCATCCTGTCGGGCTTGCGCCCCGAACAGGATATCGAGATCCGCTTCACGGGCATGCGGGCCGCGGAAAAACTGACGGAACGGCTGTTCGAGACCGCCGAAACCCTGTCTCCCACCACGCTGAAAGGCGTGCTGACCGCCGCCCCGCTGGTTTCGGATATCGCCAGCGTGGCAACATCGCTGGCGCAGTTGCACGCAATTGCCGAAACCGGTGATGTGCCCGGCTTGATTACCGGTATAACAAAACTTATACCAGTTTTTGGGCGCTTGTCAGACCGCGACGACCTGCCCGGTATCGTTCCGCGAGCCGCAAAGGCGTAATCGCCGCTGAACGGCGTAATTCCCGCAAATATAATGCTTCGGAACCCTGCTATTCCGCCTGGCGAGCGTCCGTCGATTGCTCCGCTCCGTGGATGCCTTTGGCCAGGTCTTCAGTGATGTCCACGATGCGCAGCACGTTCGTGGCGCCGGGCTGGCCGAAGGGAACGCCGGCGGTGATGACGATGGTTTCGCCCAGCCTTGCAAAATCCTCGCGGTAGGCGAAACGGACAGCCTTGCCCACCATCTCGGCAAAATTCGAGATTTCCTTTGCCTTGCAGCTGTGTACGCCCCAGACGATGCCCATCCGCCGCGCAATAGGCTTCGTCGGCGTGATGCACAGGATCGGCGCTTCCGGCCTTTGGCGGGCGGCCCGCAGCGTCGTGGCGCCGCGGCTGGTATAGGTTACCACCGCCTTGGCCTTGACCGTGTCGGCGATCTGCGCCGCCGCGACGCTGATCGCGTCCGACGCGGTGTTCTCGGGCGCGGCCTGGTTCGCTTGGATCGACACGCGATAATGGCTATCGCTTTCGACCTTGGCGATGATGCGGTTCATGATTTCCACCGCTTCCATCGGGTAATCGCCCGCTGCCGTTTCCGCCGACAGCATCACGGCGTCGGCACCGTCGTACACGGCGGTCGCGACGTCGGAGGCTTCGGCGCGGGTGGGCGTCGGCGCCTTGATCATGCTTTCCAGCATCTGCGTCGCGACGACCACCGGCTTGCCGGCCTTGCGCGAGGCGCGGATGATGCGGCGCTGCAGCAGGGGCACGTCTTCGGGCGGCATCTCGACACCCAGATCGCCGCGCGCCACCATGATCGCATCGGACAGCGCCACAATGCCGTCTAGGTAATCGATGGCGGAGGGTTTCTCCAGCTTGGACAGGATGCCGGCGCGTTCTCCGATGATCTCTCGTGCCTCGGCCACGTCTTCGGGGCGCTGCACGAACGAAAGCGCGACCCAGTCGACACCGATTTCAAGCCCGAACGCCAGGTCCTCGCGATCCTTCGGCGTCAGCGCCGCGATCGGCAGGATCGCGTTCGGCACATTGACGCCCTTGCGGTTCGATATCGCGCCGCCCGTCACCGCGACGGCGGTGGCATGGTCGGACCCGTACTCGGTCACGCGCAGCCGTACCTTGCCGTCATCGACCAGCAGGTCGGTTCCAACCGAGATGGCAGCGAAGATTTCCGGATGCGGCAGGCACACGCGCGCCTCGCTTCCGGGTGTGGTGTCGAGGTCCAGCCGGATCGTCTCGCCCGTGCGCAGCATCACGGGCCCGTTGGCGAACGTTCCCAGCCGCAGCTTGGGCCCCTGCAGATCCTGCATGATGGCAATGGGCCGGTCGAACTTGGCCTCTACCTGGCGGATCAGGTCGAACCGCGCCTTCTGATCCTCATGCGAGCCGTGACTGAAGTTCAACCGGAAGACGTCCACGCCTGCCAGGAACAGGGACTCGATCATCTCGTATGAGGAACTCGCGGGACCGAGGGTCGCGACAATCTTCGCGCGGCGCTGACGACGCATTCTAATGCCTTGGGATAAGAGGTGCCTGAGCGGACGCGAGGATTCTTAATGGATTTGCAACGGCCGCGCTAGGGTCACGAGAACAAACCGGCGGCGATATTCACCGTGAGAGCCAGGATGATTGTGTTGAAGAAAAACGCGAGAATGCCTTGCGCGGTGCTGAGCCTGCGGATGCCCCGGCCCGTGATCTGCACGTCCGATACCTGGCAGGTCATTCCGATCACGAACGAATAATAGATGAAGTCGCTGAACACAGGCTCCGGCGTTTCGGGAAACGCCATGCCGCCCCGCGCCTGGTACTGGTTGGGGCGTTCGTCCACGTCGCCGTAGAACCGGTGAACATAGTGGATGGCAAAGGCCATGTGCACCATCAGCCACGACATCAGCACGGTAATGCCCCCCAGCACCAGATGCAGATGCGCAATCGGCTTCGTTACGGTCTTCGTATCGGAAAGCAACGTGCCGATCGCGCTGAGACTGACAAACGAGGCAACGCAGACGATCAGCAGGATCACCCACTGGCTTTGATCCTCGGCGGCGGCGCTGCGTTTCAGCGATTCATGATTGGCCGCGTGGCCGAGGACCGCCCCCGAAATCACGATATAAGTTAGCGCCAGCGCATCCCACGCGACGACCAGCCGGGCTATGCTGCCGATCCATCCGGGCGTCAGGTAATAAGCCGCCAGCCCCGTCAGAAGTCCGATGATGAGATGAGGCTTGATCCAGACGGGAGACTTAGGGAACATGGGGGCAGGTCCTCGGTGTTTATCGGATAAAGTTCGGTCATCCGGAACTTTGATATACCAGCCATGTTCTTACAGTTGACAGGTTTTTGACATCCCTCATCCCCTGTCAGGTCCTACGGCTTAATTGCCTAACTATAGCTTTCCCGGCCCCTGGCTGCGGAAAGCTTTTTTTTGGACACGGCTGTGGCTGATTGGCGGGGCCGCCAAACAGGAACAATGTAATTGCATCGGGGTTACCTCAAAAATAGATTCCAGGAGTGTTCGATGAAGCCAGGGTTCTTGCAACTTTTTGCTTTGGCTCTCCCACTTCTTCTGGGTGCTTGCGGCGAGACAACGGGCGACCGCGCCTTGAGCGGGGCTGGCTTGGGTGCCGGAA
>CALMVH010000198.1 GCA_937873165.1 uncultured Rhodospirillales bacterium | reverse complement strand
GCATCATCGTGCCGCGCAAGGCGATCGGCGAGGTCCGCAAGCTGCTGGACGAAGCCGGCACCAGCGTGCGCGTGGCGGTGTCCGACACCAAGATGCGCTTCAGCATGGGCGAGGTCGTGCTGACGACGAAGCTGATCGACGGCACGTTCCCGGATTACGAGCGCGTGATCCCGCAGGGCAACGACAAGGTTCTGGAAGTCGACCCCAAGGTCTTTGCCAGCGCGGTCGACCGCGTTTCGACCATCTCCACCGAGAAGTCCCGAGCCGTGAAGCTGGCGCTCGACAAGGGCGCGCTGACCGTCTCCGCCTCCAGCCCCGAAAGCGGCAGCGCCACGGAAGAGCTGGAAGTCACCTACTCGGCCAATGCAATGGAGATCGGCTTCAATTCGCGCTACCTCCTGGATATCGCGACCCAGATCGAAGGCACCGCCTGCCGCCTGACCATCGCCGACCCCGCCTCGCCCACCATCATCCGCGACACCTCGGACGACAGCGCGTTGTACGTGCTGATGCCGATGCGGGTGTGATGGATTACGAGGTTCTTTCCGTCGGTCCCGCCCAGGCGGGAACCCAGAACTAGTCCTGGATTCCCGCCGGGGCGGGAACGACCATGGCTTTCATCCAACGACTGACCCTGACCGCGTTTCGTAACTACGAGCGCCTGCGTCTGGAAACCGGACCGGGTTGCATCGTGGTCACCGGTCCGAACGGTGCGGGTAAGACTATTTTGCTGGAGGCGGTTAGTCTGATGGCGCCAGGGCGCGGCATGCGAGGCGCCCGGTTGTCGGATATCGGCCGGGCAGGTAGTCCCGAAGCGTGGGTCATCGCTGTGACGGTATCAACACAGCAGGGGGAGGTCGATGCCGGCACCAGCGCGGAGCCGGGGTCCGAACGGCGGGTGGTTCGGATCGATGGGACGAACCGCAACCAGTCGGCACTGTCGGCGCTTGCGGCGGTTCTGTGGCTGACGCCCAGCATGGACCGGTTGTTCGCCGAGCCGTCTTCCGCGCGGCGGAAATTCATCGACCGGATCGTCTACGGGTACGATCAGGCACATGCAACGCGCGTCAACCGCTACGATCTAGCACTGCGCGAACGCCAGAAACTGCTGGAAGAGAACCGGCATCCCGCATGGCTGGACGGTATCGAGACGGTTCTCTCAGAAACCGGAATAGCCATCGCCGTCGCCCGGTCGCGCATGGCTCAGCGCCTCCACGATGCCTGCGGCCACGAGACCGGCCCTTTCCCCCGTCCGGCACTCGCCATGACCGGGGAACTGGAGGACTGGCTGTCCGAAGCCCCAGCGCTGACGGCGGAGGACCGGTTCAGGGCGTTGCTGATGGACAATCGGGTTCGCGATCGGGCTGCTGGACGCTGCCTGACGGGCGCGCACCGCAGCGATCTGTCCGCTACATACCGGGGCTTGCCCGCGTCGCTGGGCTCTACCGGCGAACAGAAAGGGTTGGTGATTGCCATCATGCTCGCCAATGCGGCCCTGATGACCGGTCAGGCAGTCGGAAAGCCTATCCTGTTGCTGGACGAGATCACTGCGCATCTGGATCCTGTCCGCCGCACCGCGCTCTTCCAGCGGCTGGCCGACCTGCAGGTCCAGGCCTGGATGACCGGCACGGAACCTTCGATGTTCGATGCCTTGCCGCAGGCTCGACATTTGAGGGTGCAGGATGGACAAGTGCGGGACGTATAAGGTGTGCAGGCAATAAGGAACGGGTAACGCATGAAGCGCCTAGTGATCAAATTGAACGAGACGGATTACCTGAGTCTCGAGCGCCTCGCAAACCTGCGCGAACTGCCGATGGCGAGGCTTGCCTACATCGCGGTGTCGCGGCTTCTCGATATCGAGCGGAAGAATCCCCGCCCGCCCGTGCCGCTGGAGACAGATGAAGCCGAAACCGGGAATGAACCGGACGCAGCCGGCGAACAATCAGCCCGCCGCCTCCAGCAGGGCGTAGACGATCCCATCGAAAGCGTGCGCCAGAGCGCACGGCCGGAATACACGGCGCGCATCCAGGCCTTGGCGGCGCTGATGACCTTCGACGAAGACAGTTTGTACCTGCCGCTCGCGACCCCGCTTCTGGCCGGGCTAATGGTCTACATCGCGCTGGAGCCGGAGCATGTAGCCCCCCGCGCCATCGATACCCTGCTGTTCACCTTGCAGACGACCCAGTCCGATTTCGAGGAGATCATTGCGCCCAGTGTGCAGAAAAGCGACGCCGCAGAGGGATTTGCCTCGCGCCAGATGCGCCGTGTCTACCGCCGTCCCCGGGCGGAACGCGAGGCCGCGCGCGACTTTGCAGGCCGTGCCATCTATTCCTTCTTCGAACCCGCCATCCGCAATGAAACGCACCAGAAGATGGCCTATCGACATCTGGTGATCGTGCCGGTGCCCGACGATGAATTCACCGTTTTTGTGAACGTGGCGTCGCGCGCGTCGCTGTCGCCCGCTGCCCTGGGGCGCGAGGCGATCCAGCGGCTGATCGGCAAGGGCAGGCCTCATCTGGCGCTGGTCGCGGGCGAACAGGACAAAAAATAGCCCGGAGCGATCAGGGATCGCTAATCGGCTGGACGAGGCTCAGCTTCGTCAGATCGGCGGTCGTGTTGCCGTGTTCATCGATGGTGACCGCATCCTGGAAGCGGTGACGCGGAAGGATCGTGGCGACGGTATAGGTATGCACGGCGCGTACGTCGGCGCTGATAGCCGGATCGTGGGCCTGGATCGAAAGGATCAGCCTTGCGTCCGCTTTCCGCAGGATTTCGGCGCTGATCTCATGAAACCGGCTGTCGGGCGATACCGTATGGCGCAGGTTCACGTCAACGGGAAGAACGGCATCACCGCCCGTTCCAGCGTGACGTCGATGATCCGCCGTAGGACACTTCCATCCACGTCGCGTTCCAGCCACAGCAGCATCAGGGTTGCGCGCACGTCGCTAAGCGCCGTCATGTGGCCGTTGGCGATGCGGATCGTCAGCGTTTCCTCCCCACCGTTGTGATCGATCACGGCGTAGTCGGAAAACAACAGCTTGGGCTTTGGCTTGGAGAACCTGATAAAAATCAAGCCGGTTACCACAGCGGTAAATGTCAGGCCCGTCAGGATTTCCACGGAGGCGATCACATGCCCGTAGTAGTTCGCGGGTGTAAACTCGCCATATCCAACAGTTGCCAGCGTTTCGATACTGAAGAAGTACAGGTCACCGAAAGAGCCAGGCCGCGCGTTCAGCACGCATCCGGGATCGAGGTAATAAGCGTCGCGAACAGCCCAATGAAGAACTGCCACCATCGCAACGACAAGGCCAGCCGGTTCAGGTCGCGCCAGGCCTGCGACCGTGCGCCAAATTTTTTAAACTGCATGGTGCCGAAGGTGACGGCATCGCGCTCCCGCCGGGCGCGTTCCAGTTTCATACTGTGGGGTCGCGTTTCCAGCGCAGCACCGGCGCACGGGCAGCGCGGGTTTCGTCCAGGCGGCGGCGGGGCGTATGGCGCGGCGCTTCGCGAAAGAATGCGTTGTCGCCAGACTTTGCCCGTTCCGCCAGGCGGCGGAGCGTGGCGATGAAGTGATCCAGCGACTCCTTGGCTTCGGACTCGGTGGGTTCGATCAGCATGGCGCCATGCACCACAAGCGGAAAGTACACGGTCATCGGATGGTAGCCCTCGTCCAGCATGGCTTTCGCAAAATCGAGGGTTGTCACGCCCGTATCCTTCAGGAAGCGGTCGTCGAACAGCGCCTCGTGCATGCAGGGGCCTTCAAAAGCCGGGCTCATGAGGGAGGCAAGGCCCGCCATCACGTAGTTCGCGTTCAGAACGGCGTCTTCGCTCGCCTGCCTGATGCCATCGCCACCATGGCTTAGCATGTAAGACAACGCGCGAACGAACATTCCCATCTGCCCATGGAACGCTTTCATGCGTCCAAACTCCTGGGCTTCCCGCTGTTCCACCAGTTCGAACGTGCCGTCGGCCGCGCGGATGAAAGGCAGGGGAGCAAACGGTGCGAGCGCTTCGCTGAAAACAACAGGGCCGCTGCCAGGGCCGCCGCCGCCGTGCGGGGTGGAGAAGGTCTTATGCAGGTTGATGTGCATGGCGTCGATGCCCAGATCGGCCGGGCGCACGCGGCCTGCGATGGCGTTGAAGTTTGCCCCATCACCGTAGAAGAACCCGCCTGCCTCGTGCACGGCCCGGGCAATCTCGACGATATCGGTTTCGAACAAGCCGCAGGTATTCGGGTTCGTCAGCATGATCGCGGCCACGTCCGGCCCGAGCTGCGCCTTCATGGCGGCAAGGTCGACACGGCCGCGCGTATCGCCAGGCACGGACTCGACAGTGAACCCCAGCGCCGCGGCGGTGGCTGGGTTGGTGCCGTGAGCCGATTCGGGCACCAGTACCTTCATACGGCCCTGCGCAATGCCCTGGCCACGCGCCTCCAGCGCGGCGCGGATCGCGATCATGCCGCAGGCTTCGCCATGCGCGCCTGCTCCAGGCGTCAAAGTAACCGCCGCCATGCCGGTAAGGGTCAGCAGCCACCGCGATAGCTGATCCATCAGATCGAGCCCGCCTTGAACCGTCGAGACCGGCTGCAAGGGGTGGATATCGCCAAAGCCCGGCAGCCGCGCCATCTTTTCGTTCAGGCGCGGATTGTGCTTCATGGTGCACGATCCCAGCGGAAACAGGCCTGAGTCGATGCCATAGTTCTTCTGGCTAAGCCGCGTGTAGTGCCGCACCACCTGGGGTTCCGAAAGGCCGGGCAGGCCAATGGAGGCGCGGGGTGTCATACCGTTCAGTCTTGACCCGGGTAGCGGGCGCGAACCGACAGGGCTCCCGAGGTCGACGCCGCAGCGGCCCGTCGCGCCCTGTTCAAAGATCAGGGGCTCTTCAAGCTGCAGGCCGGTGTGCTGGACGAAGGATTGCATGGCACGAACCTAGATTTCGCAGACTGGTTTGTCGACGCCTGAGTCTGCCGGAACAGTGAATCCTTTACGTCCGCGGTGCTACCGTGGCGCATGCGCCCGCCCCGCTTGATCACGCTTCTGGTTATCCCCTTGACCGCGCTGGGCTGCGGCGCGCTCGCGTGGGTCAAGCATCCGCCGACGCTGCATCAAGTATTGATCGGCCTCGCACATCACCCGCTCTGGTGCGCCTGGATCGGTGTCGGTCTGGCAGTGCTTCTGCCGTTGAGCCTGTTCGTGTTCATGAACTTCGAAGAGTCTCTAAACGGCGGCCAGCCGGAAAGCGAAGACAGCCTGCCAAACGAGATCGCCCGCAGCCTTCAACGCGACCTGGACGGCCCTTTCTATCGACGGTGGTGGTGAACTTGTTGATTAGCAACGGCGTCATTAAAACAGTAATCTTTAAATCGTAAACTTGGCTCGACGGCTATGTGAGGTGTCTATAGCAAACGAGTGCGACTTAGGGGTTATTGCAGCACCTCGTGACTTAATGAAATTACTGTCAAAGCCGCGAGGTGCTACTAACATTATTACCAGCTTGGGCCGGAGTCGAAGCCACTGCTTCCGCTACTGCCAAAATCTGAAGGTGTGTAACATGGCGAGCTGTCCGGGACAGTGTGTGTTGTTCCACTAGAGTGATCCGTGACACCAGTCGAACCCGTATCTATTGGTGTACTAGGTTGATGCGCATGATGAGACGGAGCACACGCCGTCGAACTGTCATAGGCTTGACCGTGGTTATGATGTGCCGAAACAGGTGGCTGGTTGAATGTTGAACTTTGAGCCGCTTGCATCAACATCAAATTGTTTAGTGTGCCGGTGTCGGAAGAAGAAGTGTCAGCGTACGCACGTGATGCGGGTCGTAACTTTAAGCCTTGGGCTGACGACGGCTGGGTAGTAGCACCTGTGTTTTGAACGGCCGGCTTGACGCGCGCATCAACCTGCGGGGCTGGTGTGGGTTGTCCCACGAATAATAGTCTCTTCAATCGTGCCCAGGTACTTGGCCGCTGTTGTGGTTCTTGCTTCATGTGCTCCCCCTGTAAATCTCTAAGCATGATCTACTATGGTG
>CALMVH010000197.1 GCA_937873165.1 uncultured Rhodospirillales bacterium | reverse complement strand
GGACACGACCGTATCAACCACAGTGGCAGCCGAGGGGGTCAGACGGGACTTGTTCCAGTCGAAGAACACCAGGAACATGGCGGTGTGCAACTCGTCCACGGGCGCCTGGACAACAGGCGGCGCGGGCTTGTTCAACGCCGCAGTCACCTGGTCCATGGCAGCGTAGAACTGGCTGCGGCAAACACTTTCATCGGCGGCGTCGGCTTTTTCGGCACGTTCCACCCAGCAATCGAAACGTGCCTGCGCCACCGCGGCGGCATCGGGCGCGGCTTCGCGCCCCCCCTTGTTCAACAGGTCGACAAGCTTGCCGCGGTCCTGCAGCAACTGGCCTGCTTCGCCGTCGGCAATATTCCATTTCGCGGGATCCTCGGGCGCGACCACCTGTCCGGTTGCCGCTTCCATCCCCTTGCGCGAGAAGTGAGCGCCGTTTTCCGAACTATCCAGTTCCTCGGCGTCGAAGTTTGCCAAATCCCGGTACTCGACCGTCAGCCGCTGGGTGAACAGCGATCCCGACGGCACCGTCTGGTTCAGCGCGTCGCGCTGCAACTGCGATGTATAGGGCGCGCACGATGCCAGGAGAAAAAGTGCGCCCGTGGCCGACACCATCCGGATTTTTGCCATTGTCACATGCGCTCCACAGCGAAACTACAGTCATCTGTAACGGTTTTCTCGCCGTCTTGCAAAGGCAAGCTGGCATTTTTTTGCCTGTGTGCTATCCGCATCCTCATGAGTGAAAGTCCGGGGTCCGGAGATTTGGTGCTGGTAACGGGAGCGACAGGATTTGTCGGCTCGGCCGTGGCGCGTTCCCTGCTGGAGCAAGGCTTCGCCGTCCGGGCGCTCGCCCGTTCCGGCAGTCCCCGCGAGCATCTGAACGGTCTCGACATCGGATTCATCCAGGGCGACCTGAACGACGGCGCCAGCTTGCAACGGACGCTGCAGGGATGCCGCTATCTGTTCCATGTTGCCGCCGATTACCGGCTATGGCTCAAGCATCCGCAGGAAATGTTTCGCACCAACGTCGATGGAACCCGTACCCTGATGGAATCGGCGCTGGCCGCGGGCATCGAACGTGTGGTGTACACCAGCAGCGTGGCAGCCCTGGGACTGGCAAAAGACGGCGGCCAGGCTGATGAAACCACGCCCACCCGCGTCCAGGACAAAATCGGCCCATACAAGAAGTCGAAGTTCCTGGCCGAACAGGCGGTCCTGAACCTGGTGCGGGATCATGGCCTGCCGGCAGTGATCGTCAACCCTTCTACCCCGGTCGGCCCGCGCGACGTAAAGCCGACCCCCACCGGCAAGGCCATCGTGCTGGCGGCGAACGGGGGAATGCCCGTTTATGTCGATACAGGGCTGAATTTGGTTCATGTGGACGATGTGGCGGATGGCCATGTCCTGGCACTGCGCCACGGAAAAATCGGCGAGAAGTACATTCTGGGAGGCGACGATTACTCGCTGGCACAACTGGCACGCACCGTGTGCCGCCTGGTCGGCCGCAAGCCGCCCCTGCTGGGCGTGCCACGCCAGCTGCTTTATCCGGTCGCGGTCGGGATGGAGGCCATGGCACACGTAACCGGCAAGGAGCCGATGACCACAATGGACACGCTGCGCATGGCGGCCAAGAAGATGTACTTTTCCAGCAACAAGGCAGTGCGCGAACTGGGTTACCGCCATCGCCCGGCCGAGCAGGGCCTCGCCGACGCGGTGTCATGGTTTCGCGAGCATGGATATCTGAAATGACCGGCTTGATCGCCTTGGCCTCGTTCGCGATCTGGGTTTACCTGCTGGGGTTCCGCGGCCGCTTCTGGCGGTCCGGCCCGGTGCTCGGGAACGGCGTTCCCACCGGCTCCGTGCCCGTTGCCATCGTGATCCCCGCCCGCGACGAAGCCGAACATATAGCCGCCACGGTATCGTCGCTGCTGTCGCAGACCTATGCGGGTCCGGTTTCGCTGGTGCTGGTGGATGACAACAGCACCGATGGCACGGCAGCACTGGCGCTGGCGGCGGCCCACGGCGATCCGCGCCTGACGATCGTCAGCGGCGCGCCCTTGCCGCCTGGCTGGAGCGGCAAGCTGTGGGCGGTGCATCAGGGCCTTGCACAGCTTGCCGTCCAGGAGGCACGCTATGTGCTCCTGACCGATGCCGATATCGCGCATGCTCCGGCCCATCTGGCGCAGCTGGTGGCGAAGGCAGAAGGAGGCGGCTTCGACCTCGTATCCGAAATGGTGCGGTTGCATTGCACCACCTGGGCGGAACGGGCGCTGATTCCCGCCTTTGTCTTCTTCTTCCAGCTGCTTTACCCGTTCAGCCGGGCCAGCGATCCAGCGAATCCGCTGGCGGCGGCAGCCGGCGGCACCATGCTTGTTTCGGCGAAAGCCCTCGCCCGCATCGGCGGAGTCGAGGCGATCCGGCACACGTTGATCGACGACTGCGCCCTGGCGCGCGAGATCAAGCGTGGCGGACACAAGATCTGGCTCGGCCACGCCGGAAAAGCTGACAGCCTGCGCATCTACGAAGGCCCGGCCGATATCTGGAACATGATTGCGCGAACAGCCTATGTGCAACTGAACCGCTCCGCGCTGCTGCTGATCGGCACCGTGTTGGGGATGATCCTGACCTATCTGGCGCCACCCTTGCTTCTGGTATGCGGCGGCTGGCGAGCCGTGTTTGGCCTCATCACATGGCTGATGATGGCCTACGCGTTCCAGCCGACCCTGACCCGGTATCATCGGTCCCCGCTTTGGGGATTTGCTTTGCCTCTCATCGGGTTGTTCTACCTTGCGGCGACTGTCGACTCGGCATTCCGGCATTACCGTGGCCAAGGCGGCGGCTGGAAAAACCGCGTGTACCCGGAGGCCACGCCATGACCCAAGCCGTATGGGAAACGCCGTCGGGCAAAGGCCGTAGCGATGAGAACTTCCCCGTCGGGTCCTTCCTGATCCGCCCGGACTTGCGTCCCCACGTGCATGCATTCTATGCGTTCGCCCGTAATGCCGACGATATCGGAGACAATCCCGCCCTGCCCCCTCAAACCAAGCTGGACCGGCTGAACCGCATGGCCGCTATCCTGCAGGGCAGTGGAGAAGAAGGATCGCCGACTGCATCGGCGCTGCGCGAACGCTTGAAGGAAAGCGGCACCACCTCGCGCCATTCCCTGGACCTGTTGCACGCCTTCAAGCAGGATGCGGTCAAGCAGCGATACCGGACCTGGGATGAGCTGTACGACTACTGCCGGTACTCCGCGATGCCGGTTGGGCGGCACGTGCTGGACCTGCACGGTGAAAGCCGCAACACGTGGGAGCCGTCGGACGCCTTGACTGCCTCGTTGCAGGTGCTGAACCATCTGCAGGATTGCGGCAAGGACCTGGAAGAAATGGATCGCTGCTACCTGCCGGAGGACGATCTGGCTCGTAACGGTTCCAGCGTTGCAGACTTGAAGGCGTCCTATGCTACTCCGGGATTACGCAAAACGCTGGACGGCTTGCTGGATCATGTGGACCGGCTGAACCGGATCGGCGCGGACCTGCCGGCACGCGTCAAGGACAAGCGCCTTCAAGTGGAAACAGCCATGATCGTGGCGCTGGCGTGCCGCCTGTCGAAGCGGTTGCGGCGCGGCGATCCGCTGGCAACGCGGGTCAAGCTCAGCAAGCCGGACTTTGCCCTGTCTCTTCTGGGAAGCCTCAAATGGTCGCTCTGACAATGGGCGCCAGCAGCGGCCTGTCATATGCAGAGGCCGCCCAGGAGGTGGAGTCGATCGTGCAACGGTCCGGCACGTCGTTCTACCAGGGCATGCGCATCCTGCCGGAGGCGCGGCGGCGGGCGATGTGGGCGATCTATGCCTTCTGCCGGGTGGTGGACGACATTGCGGACGAACCGGCGCCCGCCGAACAGAAACAGGCGCAGCTTGACGAATGGCGGCAGCGCATCGCATCGCTTTACCGCGGGCAGCCGACGGACCCCATCACGCGCACCCTGGTGCAGCCCGTGATGGAATACGGTCTGCGGCAAGGAGATTTCCTTGCCATCATCGACGGCATGGCAATGGACGCTTTTTCCGAGATCGTGGCGCCGGCCTGGGACGAGCTTGACCTGTATTGCGACCGGGTCGCCTCCGCCGTGGGACGCCTGTCCGTCCGGGCCTTCGGCGATTCTTCCCCCCGTGCCGATGACGTGGCGTGGGCGCTGGGACGGGCGTTGCAGTTCACGAACATTCTACGCGACATAGGCGAAGATGCCGCGCGCGATCGCCTGTACCTGCCTGCGAACTGGCTCGCGGAAGCCGGTGTGTCCCTTGCCAAGCCTGCCGAGATGGTGCGCGATCCGCGCATGGCCGTGGTGTGCAAGCGCATGGCCGATCAGGCCGCGCAGTATTTCTCGCAAGCCGAAGCGGCGATGGCCGATTGCAACCGCACGGCCATGCGGCCTGCCCGGCTGATGTCGGCAAGCTACAAGGCCGTGCTGCACCGCCTGCAATCGCGCGGTTGGGCGGATCCCGGCGCGCGGGTAAAGGTTCCGAAAGCCCTGAAGTTGTGGTTCATCTTCCGACACGGCCTGCTGTAGGCATGGGCAGGACGGTCCACATCATCGGCGCGGGTCTTTCCGGCCTTGCGGCTGCTGTTGATATGGCAAGCAACGGTTACACGCCGGTGGTGCATGAGGCCGGGCCTCAGGCGGGCGGGCGATGCCGGTCGTATTTCGACGCGGTGCTGAAGACCCGAATCGATAACGGCAACCACCTGCTGTTGTCGGGCAACCGGCATGCCATGGATTACCTGGAAAAGATCGGGTCGCGCGAGACCTTGAAAGGACCGTCGCGCCCGGTTTTCCCCTTTATCGACCTCAAGAGCCGCGAACGCTGGACGCTGCAACCCAGCGCCGGCAAGCTGCCGCTGTGGCTGTTTGACCGCAACCGGCGTGTGCCGGGCACAAAGGCGTCCGACTACCTGGAACCTGTGAAGCTGGCCTTCGCCAGGCAGGGGAAAACGGTGGGAGCGGTCCTGGACAAGTCCAGCGTTCTTTACCGTCGCCTGTGGGAACCCCTGGCGGTTTCGGCGCTGAATACCACGACCGATGAGGGATCGGCCGCGCTGTTCTGGGCCATCATCCGCGAGACGCTGGGCGCGGGTGGCCAGGCCTGCCTGCCGCTGGTGCCGGAAGAAGGCTTGTCGGAAAGCTTTATCGATCCGGCGCTGGCTTACCTTGCCGCGCATGGCGGCGAGATCCACCTGCAGCACCGGTTGTCCCGCCTTCAGTTCGACGGCGGAGCCCTGCGCGGCCTGGATTTCGGCGGCACAATCCAGCTGATCGACCCCAATGCCCCGGTGGTACTGGCGGTTACAGCTCCGGTCGCGGCCGGACTCGTGCCTGGGTTGAAAACACCCCAGGATCATCGGGCCATCCTGAACCTGCATTATGCCGTCGAGGTGCCCCGGCGCGAACCCGGATTCATCGGGGTTGTAGGCGGCACCGCCGAGTGGGTTTTCCAGAAGCCAGGCTTGCTGTCGGTTACCGTCAGCGCCGCCGACCGGTTGATGGACAGCGATGCGGAAACACTGGCCGAGATCATCTGGAGCGACCTGCGAGAGATTTACCCACTGCCTGAGTCGATGCCCGCGCACCGCGTGGTGAAGGAGAAACGCGCCACCTTTGCCGCCACGCCCCAGCAGGCGGCGCTGCGTCCTTCGGGCAAGACAAGATGGCAGAACCTGTGGCTTGCCGGCGATTGGACAGCGACCGGATACCCTGGAACGATTGAGGGATCCATCCGTTCGGGGCGGGCAGCAGCCGCCCTGATCCTTAAAAATGCTTGAATTTTCCGGCGTTTTGGTGTTTTAGTCTGCGCAAAAGATGGCAGAAACTATGCGTCTCCACACAATTCAGCACCAAGCCCAGCCCAACGAAATCAGTGCGCAAGTAATAGACGCGCGTCTGGATTTCGCAATCGACCGCGCAACCCACGCGCTGGCGCGCCGACAGAAGCCAGATGGTCACTTCGTGTTCGAACTGGAAGCGGACGCGACGATTCCGTCGGAATACATCCTCCTTCAGCATTATCTGGGCGACATCGACCACGAGCTGAACGCCAAGATGGCGAACTACCTGCGTCGGACGCAGGCGGAGCACGGCGGATGGCCCTTGTTCTATGACGGCGTGTTCAACCTCAGCGCCAGCGTCAAGGCTTACTTCGCGCTGAAGGCGTGCGGCGATGCCGCGGACGCGCCGCACATGGTACGCGCCCGTGAGGCGATCCTGGCGCATGGCGGCGCGGAGCGGAGCAACGTGTTCACCCGTATCCAGCTGGCATTATTCGACCAGGTGCCATGGCGCGCCGTGCCGATCATGCCGGTCGAGATCATGAGCCTGCCGCGCTGGTTCCCGTTCCACTTGGACAAGGTGTCATACTGGTCGCGCACCGTCATGGTGCCGCTACTCGTGATGATGGCGAAGCGCCCCCAGGCCCTGAACCCCGAGGGTGTGCACGTACAGGAACTGTTCTGCCGGGCGCCGGGAACGATCCACGACGGGATCAGGGGTGCGT
>CALMVH010000196.1 GCA_937873165.1 uncultured Rhodospirillales bacterium | reverse complement strand
GGGCAGCACCGCATGGCCGGTCAGCGCGGCAACCGCCATGGCCAGCAACACGCCAATCCCGCCCACGGCGTAAATGGCTAACGCTGCAAACAGCGGACTTTTGCTGCCCGCGTTCAACTGCGCACTGGCGCCTGCCTGAACGGTGTTCAGGATCGAGGATATCACGGCTATCAGCAGGGCAAGCACGTACAGGGCAGGCTTCCTTAAACGATCAGCGCGGCAGATACCATGGAACGTTGATAACGGAGATCCGTTGTCCGCCATGCATCAACAGGCCGGTTTTCAAGGCTGTGGTCCGCTGGTTGTGCAGGTAATAATCCCACCAGCGCGAGCCGACCAGCTCGGGCACGATCACGGCGATCATGCGGTCGGGGTTGTCGGTCTGGATCTGCTTCAGCGTATCGAACAAGGGCGTGAAGAATCGCCGGTAGGGCGAATCTACGGTAATCAGTTTTGCGGGCGGCTTGCCGGCGGCCTTGATCGGAGCATCCACGTAGCAGGCCCAGTTGCGCTTCAGGTTCTCGCCGCCGTCATCGCCTGAGTTGATGTGCACGGCAATCACTTCGGCCGACACCTCGAATGCAAAACGCAGGGCTTTTTCGCTGATCGTGCTCCACTGGCGCATGACCACGACCACCACAGGCGGGCAAAGATTGTCGAGGTTTACCGGCCGGTTGGAGGCCGTCTGCTGCGCGACGTAGGAGTAGTGCCGCTTCACCGCGACGAACAGCGCCACCATCAGGGGGACCAGCAGCAACAGGATCCAGGCGCCATCCAGGAACTTCGTTGCCAGCACAATGATCAGGACAACCAGGGTCGAAACCGCACCCACGGCATTCACCGCCATGGAAAGATGGCCCTTGCGGTGAGATCCTTGAGTCTTCATCTGCTTGCGCCAGTGCATCACCATTCCCGCCTGCGACAGCGTGAACGCCCCGAATGCACCCACCGCGAAAAGGGGAATCAACCGGTCGGTCACGCCGCCGAAGGCAACCAGCAAGCCCCCGGACATGAGGGCCAGCACCACAATGCCCTGCGAGTAAACCAGCCTTCGGCCGCGCGCGGCAAATGAGTAGGGCAGGAAATTATCGAGCGCCAACAGCCGGCACAGGCGCGGGAAACCGGCAAAGCTCGTGTTGGCCGACAGGCAGACCACCGCGATAACGCTGCCGATCGTCACGTAGTAGAATACGCCGCGTCCCGCCACGGCCGCCGTTAGTTGCGACAGCACGCTTTGATAACTGGGGCTGTCCGGGTCGGTCGCGCCGATCTGGTACATATGGCACAGCGCCGCGATGCCGATCAGCAGCACGGCCAGGATGCAGACAACCGCGGTCAACGTACGGCGTGCATTGTCGACGGCGGAATCCTTGAACGCGGTAA
>CALMVH010000195.1 GCA_937873165.1 uncultured Rhodospirillales bacterium | reverse complement strand
TGGTTCATGTCCATCAGGTTCTCGTGCATGAAGCTGTAGTGACAGCCGACCTCGCGCCCGAAGCGGCGCGTCTTGAACCGCTTGTCGCCCGTAGACGCCAGGGCGGGAAACGGAACGCTGCTTGCCAGCGCGGGGTCGCCCGGGAATACGAAGATCAATCCCTGTTCCTCGCGGCAGGGATACGACTTCACGCCGTTCGGCAGCTTGTCCTTGCCGAGATACGGCACGTCCACGCATTTGCCGGTCTCGTCATAAGTCCAGCCGTGATAGCCGCAGCGTATTGCGTGTTCGCACACGATGCCCTGGCTCAGCGGGATCTGCCGGTGGGCGCAGCGATCCTCCAGCGCGAACACATGGGCATCCTTGCCGCGCGCCAGTACGATAGGTTCGCCCGCGAACTTGACGGCAAGAGACTTACCGGCCTTCAACTCTGGGGACCACGCAATGGGGTACCAGAAATCCGGGTGCGCCCCGACGCGGCGCAGATCGTGCTTGGCGCCCTCGGTTACGGCATCGCGAGGGATGGACATTTGCAGCGTCATGATCGATTTCCTGGGTGAGTGCCATGCCTAGCGCCGAAATGCGGCAGGGGCAATCAAGTAATGCTTTCACCCGCCAAATACGGCTGGAGCCATTGATCGAATGACAGCTGAACACACCAAGACATTCGCCGGCGCTTCCCTAGGTCAGATCGGGCCTGCCGGTGGTTTGCGTTGTTGCCGGCTCACTAAAGCGGGCCGGGTGGCCAGCTTTTCAATCATGTCCAGCGTCGTGGGTGAGGGACGCCATCTTGGGCCAGGTGGATAAAAAACGCCGTTCCTGCCTTCCAGTGCGACCGCAATGATCTTCATTCGGTCTTGGATCTCTGTTTCCAGAGCAACCTGACGCATGTCCGCACCTTTGGAAGCGCTTGGCGACAAGGCCGCCTGCCGACGCATGAAATAGTCTATATCGTGTGGATTGTACTGGGACGCGACACCGCGCAGCAGGGCTTCCTGCGCTGCCTTCCCTCCAGGCTCGGGTAGCACTGCCGCCAGTTCGGGGTTCAACACCATGACCTTGTCTGCCATGGCCCGCAATCGCTCGAAGGGCCGGGCTGAAGCTGCCTCGCCGATCGGATGCAGAAGGTCATCGATCCATCGCTCCAGTCGAGCGGGAGACACCGGCGATTTACCTTCGGTCAGCCGGTAGCGGTGGGATATACCCGGGATCTGATTGTTCCGCTCGAACTCGACCGCCGAGGAATGCCCATAGAATGGACTAAAGGCCGGTTGCCTTGGCGGGCGCGCCATGAACGGGACGGTGTCCTATTCCGCCGCCACGGCAGCCTCTTCGGCGCGCTTCGCGGCTTCGATCTGCGCCGCCTTGGTTTCGACCAGTTTGACCAGGTGATCGACAATGCCTTCATCCTTCAGCCGGTGCGCAGGCTGGCCGGCGATGTAAACCTGATGGGTGTTGTTGCCGCCGCCTGTGAAGCCGATATCCGTTTCGCGCGCTTCGCCCGGACCGTTCACGACGCAGCCGATTACCGAAACCGACATCGGGGTCGAAATATGCGCCAGGCGCTCTTCCAACACGCGCACCGTCTCGATCACGTTGAAATTCTGGCGCGCGCAGGATGGGCACGAGATCACGTTCACGCCGCGGTGGCGAAGGTTCAGCGACTTCAGGATATCGAAGCCCACCTTGACTTCCTCGACGGGCTCCGCCGACAACGACACGCGGATCGTATCGCCGACGCCGGCCCACAGCAGCGATCCCATGCCGATCGAAGACTTGATGGTACCGGTTCGCAAGCCACCCGCCTCGGTTACGCCCACATGCAGCGGGTAATCGCACGCATCGGCCAGCGCGTTGTAGGCCGCAACGGCCAGGAACACGTCCGACGCCTTGCAGCTGATCTTGAACTCGAAGAAATCGTTGTCTTCCAGGATGCGCGCGTGGTTCAGCGCGGATTCGACCATCGCCTCGGGGCAGGGCTCGCCGTATTTTTCGAGCAGGTCCTTTTCAAGCGAGCCGGCATTGACGCCGATGCGCATGGAACAGCCGTAATCCTTGGCGGCCTTCACCACTTCCTTGACCCGGTCGGCAGAGCCGATGTTGCCGGGGTTGATGCGCAGGCAGGCGGCGCCGCTTTCTGCGGCTTCAATGGCGCGCTTGTAATGGAAATGGATATCCGCGACGATCGGCACGTTCACCTGCCGCACGATATCCTTGAGCGCGCGCGATGATTCCTCGTCGGGGCAGGATACGCGCACGATGTCTACGCCAGCCTCCTCGCAGCCCATGATCTGGCGCACCGTCGCGTCGACGTCAGTCGTCAGGGTGTTCGTCATGGTTTGCACGCTGATGGGCGCATCGCCGCCGACCTTGACCTTGCCGACGCTGATCTGACGGCATTTGCGGCGCTGGATTTCGCGATAACGGCGTACGCGCATTTGGGTTCTCCGAGGCGGGAACGAGGCGGGTTAGAAAAGGTCTCGAGCTTCCGAAGCGATTGCAACGCAGCCGCCCGGAATGGATCGTACTCCGGCGGTCGAACTGCTGGGGGTACAGGCGTTGTGGCCCTGGTCAGTTCAACCTGGGAGGGTAATAGAACAATTTCAGCTCTCGACTTCTGCTGTCTCATGCCCGAGAAATAAGGGATCAGCGGGTAAAAACCAAGATAATTATGGGTGTTTGCCCGCCTGTGCGTCCAGCGGAACGTTCCGGATGACATGGCCGCTGGCACCCAGCGGCGTCGTACCGTCCAGGCTTACGCCGCCTGCGTTCCCGCTCATGAACGTATAACCCTGTCCGGCAGGGGCCCGGTACACGTCGCCCTTGTGCAATAGACCGGTATACACCACCGTGCGGTTGCCGTCGCGCACCTGTACCCAGGCGTTGCCCAGGGCATGGATCTCCACCTGTCCACCGCTTGCAGGGGCGCCGTAAGATGTGCCTGAAACATCGTCTGCCGCAGGCGACGTGCGCATATTGGGGCCTTCCGCCGGCTCGTCCGTATCGTCCTGTGCTTCGTCGGGCTCGCCCTCCGGCGGCGCCGTGAATGCCATGGTGGCCGGCACCGTCGGCTTTACCGATGCTGTTTGCGCAGGTGTCGCCTGAGGAGCTGCCGCAGCAGTTGGCGGCGGAGAAAGGGGTCCGGTCGCAACCGGACCAACCGGCTGGTTCAGAGGCGCGCCCCGCTCCGGCGCGTCGGCGGTAGAAGACAGCGTAGGCTGCACCGGCCCTGGTGCCGCGGCTCCCACCACCGGAACTGCGGCATTCGCAGGAGGCTCGGCCGCCTGCGGCTTCAGCCGGTCCGGCAGTTCGGGAACCAGCTCGGCGTGCTGCGCCGGCCGGTTGCCGGCATACGACCAGACAATCCAGCCACCCGCCAGCAGGACGATCGCCAGGATGGTTATCCCCACGGTCGGGATGCGGGAATCCTTCAAGGGCGACCGGACGGTCAACGGTGCCTTGCGCGCTGCTTCCGCCTGTTCGCGACGGAAGGCATCCGCCACCGCGTCGTGGTCTAGCCCCAGGGCCTTGGCATAGGTTTTGACAAAGCCGGTTGCGTACGTGCCGCCGGGCAGATCCTTGAAATCCTCGTTTTCGATTGCTTCCAGGAAAGCCTGCTTGATCCGCAGGTACTCCGACAGCTCGGGCAGGTCGAGGCTGAGCGCGTGCCGCCGGTCACGAAGAATGGTTCCGACGCTCATCCGAGGTTGTCCTCCAGAAGAATGCTGTGATCCTGCGCGAAGGCCCGCAGCTTTCCCCTCAGGCTGTGGTCGCGCGATTTCATGGCCTGTTCGAGATACGGCGCGATGCGCCGCACTTCAACGGATCGCACCATCGTCTTCACAGGCCCGATGGCCTGCGCCGGCATGGAAAGGCTCTCGATCCCGAGGCCGACCAGTGCCATGGCATCGAGGGGACGGGATGCCATGTCGCCACACACGCTCAACGGCACGCGGGCCGCCCGGCATTTTCCATTCGTCCACGCGAGAGCGTTCAACAAAGGGGGCGAAAGCGCGTCGTAGCGGTTGTTGACGCGGCCATTGTTGCGGTCCGCCGCGAACAGGTACTGCATCAGGTCGTTGCTGCCCACCGATACAAAGTCGATGTCGTGCAGCAGGGCGTCCAGTTGCCATAGCAGGGCGGGAACCTCGATCATGACACCCGTCTTCAACGACGCGGGCGCGATGCTCAAGGCATGCGCCCGATCCATTTCCCTTGCCAGCCGCTGTCTCGCCCTGTCCAGTTCCGCCACTTCCGCCACCAGCGGGAACATCAGCTTCAGCTCCCGGCCTGCCGCGGCGGCAATCAAGGCCCGTAACTGGATGCGCAGCATGGCGGGCCTGTCGAGCCCTATGCGCAGGGCGCGCCAGCCAAGCGCAGGGTTTTCCTCCGGCGGCACAGCGAAGGAGGGCAGGGGCTTGTCGCCGCCGACATCCAGCGTACGGAAGGTTACCGGCTTTCCGTCCGCGCCATCCAGCACGTTGCGGTACAGTTCGGTCTGGGTAGCGAGGTCGGGATATCCTGCCGCGACCATGAAGGGGATCTCCGTCCGGTACAAGCCTACCCCGTCGGCGTTTACTTCCTGCAGTTGCGGCATCTCGATCACGAGGCCCGCGTTGATCTGCAGGGTGATGGGCACGCCATCGAGCGTGACGGAGGGTAGGGAGCGGATCTCGCGGTACAAGCCCTTGCGCAGGGTGCGAAGCTCGATCGACCTTTGGAAACCGGCCGCAACATCCTCGCCCGGGCGAATGAACACCTGGCCCCGGTCGCCATCGAGAATCAGGGGATCGCGCGGATCGATCCGGCTGAGCGCGCCGACGCAATGGCCCACCACGGGAATGCCAAGGGCGCGCGCCACGATGGCGACATGGCTCGAACTCGATCCTTCCTCCAGCAGCACGCCGCGCAGCTTGCTGCGGTCATAGTCCAGAAGTTCGGCGGGGCCCATGGCACGGGCGATCAGGATCGTGTCGTCGGGCAGGTTCGGCTTGGCCGCCTTTGCCTCCGGCGACAGGTGCCGCAGCAAGCGCATGCTGAGATCCTCGAGATCCAGCAGCCGCTCGCGAAGGTAGGCATCCGACACCTGGCCCAGCCGGGCGCGGTTGCCGTTCTGCACCTGCGACACGGCAGCCTCGGCGGTGAGGCCCTGGTTGATGGCTTCCGAGATGCGCGCCACCC
>CALMVH010000194.1 GCA_937873165.1 uncultured Rhodospirillales bacterium | reverse complement strand
TTATACCACGCAGCACGGTATTTGCCTTTTTGGCATCTCCGCCAATCGCCATTTTCGGTTGCACCATCATTCCTGTCCGCTTTCCGTCCCAACTCGTAAGATCCTGAAAAGATCATCGAATTTTCGACAATTGCGATCCGCTTCAAGCCGCATCATGATCAGGAATGGTAAGTTAATTATTAAGAGGTCATGGGAAATATTGAGCCATCGGAAAAGGGGCTTCTCATGGCGCAGTTCGTTGTACAGGTACGGTCCAAGGGCAACGTGACCGGCATCGATATCACCGCGGCCACGCCCGAGATCGCGAAGAAACTCGCGAAGCGCTACGGCATGCCGCTGACGGTCGCAAAGAAGCGGCCCAGTTTCGGTTCGCGCGGGCTGAGCCAATCCGACCGGTATGTTTTCCTGATCCGGCTTTCGACCATGCTGGCCTCGAAGGTTGGATCGGCCGAAGCGCTGCGATTGTTGCGAGACTCATTCAAGGGAAAGATCTCGGTAGTTGCGGCAACCATGCTGGAACGCGTGGAGCTCGGCATGGACCTGCCGACTGCCTTGGTGGAGGACACCAAAAACTTTCCGATTGCGCTTGCGATGATCGTCAAGGCGGGCGCGCAGACAGGCCATACGTGGCGCGCCCTGCAGGAAGCCGCCGAGTTCGTCAAAGAGGTTGCGGACCTGAAGAAAGACTCAAAGGGCGGCATCGTGTCCGCCATGGGATCGTTCATGCTGGCCGGCGGCATGCTGGTCGGGAGCGTGTTCTATCTGGGCCCCAAGGTCATGAGCATGGGGTTGCTGAAGGATAACGCCGACAAGATCGATAACACGCTGACGGACGTCATCTCGAACATCAGCGGCATCTTCATCCTGACGGTGATGATCCTGTTTGCGGCGTTCTTCTGGCTGGCGACGGTCGGTCGGCGCTTCTGGCCGACGACCGCCGACAACATCATCGCCAAGATCCCGTATTATTGCGAATTGGTCCTGGCGCAGGAGAACTACACCAACCTCTATCGCCTCTCGCTGATGGTCCGCTCGGGCGTGCGCATGGAGGAGGCTCTGAAAACCGCGCATGAATCCTGTCGGCGCGGCGCGCTGAAGGAAGACTTTCACCGCTCAATGGTGGCGCTGAAGGCCGGGCAGAAATGGGCCAGCGGCATGACGATCCTGCATCCGACGGACCGTGCCGCGCTGATGCTGGCGGCCGACCGCGACCAGATCGCGACCAACCTGAACAACATCGCGGCGCAATACAACTCGATCTACAAGCAGCGCATCGGCGCCTTCACGCCGACCCTGAAGATGCTATCGGCGCTTGCCATGTCGCTAGCGGGCTTTGTGCTGTTCGCGCAAACCACCCTGCCCCTGCTACAGCTGTCGGCCAACATGATGTCAAACTGATCACGCGAGGGTGCGCCGCTTCCGCTCGCTGTCGGACCGCAACTGTCCGCACGCAGCCAGTATATCGTCGCCGCGCGTCTTGCGGATGGGGGTGGGATAGCCTGCCTGTTCCAGGATTTCGGCAAAGGTCCGGATCGTTGCCTCATCCGAAACCTCGTATTCCGAACCCGGCCATGGATTGAACGGGATCAGGTTGATCTTGGACGGGATGGGCCGCAACAGATTTACCAACCGCCTTGCCTCGGCAGGTGTGTCGTTGATTCCCTTCAGCATCACGTATTCGAACGTAATGCGCCGCGCATTGTTGGCGGCGGGATACGTGCGGCATGCTTCCAGCAGATCGGCAATCGGATACTTCCGATTGATCGGCATGATGTGGTCGCGCAGCTCGTCGGTGACGGCATGCAGCGATACGGCCAGGTTGACGCCCAGTTCGGCGCCCAGCCGGTTGATCAGCGGCACGACGCCGGACGTCGACAGCGTGATTCGCCGCTTCGAGATGGCGATGCCTTCACCATCCATGACGATGCGCAAGGCTTTCGCCACCTCGTCATAGTTATACAAAGGCTCGCCCATGCCCATCATCACGATGTTCGTCAATGAACGGTCTTCGCCCATGCGCTGCTGTTCGCCCGGCTTCGGCCATTCGCCTAACACGTCGCGGGCGTGCAGGATCTGCCCGACGATCTCGACCGCGCCCAGATTGCGAACCAGCGGCTGGGTCCCGGTATGACAAAACCGGCAGGTCAGGGTACACCCCACCTGGCTTGAAACACACAACGTGCCGCGGTCGGATTCTGGAATGTGAACCGTCTCGACCGCCTGTCCATCAGCCATCTTCAACAGGAACTTCTGCGTCCCGTCCGTCGATTGCTGGTGCCGCATCACGTCCGGCCGCACGATGGAGAATGTCTCCGCCAGCCTGGCGCGTACAGTCTTCGCAAGCGTCGTCATGTCGGCGAAGTCGGTTACGCCGCGATAGTACAGCCAATGCCAAACCTGCTTCGCCCGGAACGGCTCCAGGCCGATGTCCGCTAGCGTTGCGGTCAGTTCAGCCTTGTCCAGCCCCAGCAAAAGCCGCCCGCCATTGGGCGCAACGGGAGGGGCAAAGGCGGCTGCGTGGCTCATGGCGAACTATATAGCACGGTAAGGCGCCGTTTACGACTTCCTGGGTTTCTCCAGGCACGCCTTGCCCACTGCCGCATACGCCTGTTCCATCCCCTTCAGGCTGAAGATGTCCTTGCTCGTCGTGCCCCTGGTGCTGGTGCCATCAAAGATCATCGTATCGGCGCTGCGCATGGCAGCCACGATCTTCGCATCGTCGGCATCCTTGGCAAAGGCCGCATCGCCGTGCGTGAACAAGGCAAAAGTTTCCTTGCCAACCTGCAGCGTTGCCAGCGCACCCGGTTTCAGGCTGTAGCCCGCCAGGATATTGAACACGCCCTTGTGATGCTCGGCGGGCCGGTCGGTCACCTCGGCAAAGACCGGCTGGCGCGACTTGTAATTACCCTCCGACTTGACCGGCTTCGACGAAATGTAGCAGATCGTCTGATTGTTATCCCGGTCGGTGTAAGCGCCCCACGCTTGAAACAAACCGGCTGCCTGCGGATCGGCATAGGCGGATGTAGCGGCAAGGCAGAGGAGCGCAAAGGCAATGGCGATGTGTCGAGTCATGCCAATTTCTAGCACTGGCCGCAGCGGTTTTGGAAGGGCTGTTCGACATCGACGTCCCGTACGCGATTGACGGCCATGTCAACCAATATTAGAAGTTGATTTGCTGGGTCACATAGTGCTGCCCCCGCTGCCGCCACTGTTCGGCGACAGTTTCCTAAAGCTAGTTGGAATACAATGAGAAACCCATGAGTGTATTTCAGTCTATATTCCGGCAGGTTGGCTCAGACAACTCTGAAAGCCGAAACGACTCGGCGGATTTAGATTTCATTCTTCGATTAACGTCATTTAGTTATATCATCACGCTTGCGTTGACATGGAAGGTCTATGTCAGGGTAGACAGGCTTTTTGCTCCTGCACCGGTCGTGCACAGCTTGCTTTCCGTGCCATACAGCGTAGACATCCCACTTTTTGGCAGCATGTTAGCGCTGCTTGTGGTTCTGATCGTGAAACCACGGCTGCATGCGGCCGCTTATGCCGTAGCTGGTATCGGGACGTTCTGGGCGTTACAGGATCTCCTACGACTACAACCGTATACGATGATGTACATATTCACGATTTTTATATCTGCTTTCTCTCGGCAGATGCGCCATCACGGGCTCAGCGCGCTTCGTGTAATGGTCAGCAGTGTTTATTTCTGGGCTGGATTCAACAAGTTGAATGCAAGTTTCATAATCACAATCTTCCCCTGGTTTGTCCTTCCGATATATCAGCCATTTTCCGCCTTACCAGGCGCTGGATTTATATTTATTCTTCTTGGAATTCTCACACCTTTATTTGAGCTTGCAATCGGAATCCTTCTGCTGATTCCGGTTTACAGAAAAACAGCTTGTGTCATGGCCTTGTTCATGCTGGCCATCGTACTTTGTTGTTTGGGTCCTGTGGGATGGAACTGGAACAACGTGGTTTGGCCTTGGAATATATACTTATTAATAACAGAGTATATTTTGTTCATAAGGCTTCGTGCTGGAGAACCGGCAATACATCGTTCCCCCAACCTATCCTTAATTTCTAGCATTGCGATTTTTTCCCTGGCACCCGCGCTTGCTCTTTTTGGCCTGTGGCACGCGTATCCTTCATTTCGCCTATACTCTGGCAATACCCGATCGGCAGTGATCTCCTTGCCGGAAAATGAGCCTAGATCGGAACTTCCCGAGCATCTTGCCGACCTTATTCAGTCCGACGGCAGGCTAGACGTTACCGATTTTGCGGTGAGGGATCTCAACATGGCGGTTTACCCTGAAGATTACGTCTTCCGCATGGGCGCAAGAGGATTGTGTCGGTATCTTCATTTTCCCTCAAAAGCACGTCTAAGATTGACCGACATACCAGACTTTTTGCGGCGAACAGCCCCCGCATCCAAGGATGAACCGTTATGTCTCAGTAATGGCCCGGACCCGGAAAGCCCGAACCAATAATACAAAGTGGTACGAGCATGATGCAACGGCGGTGGCGTTAATGAAATGTACTGGAGAAACTGATAATTTAGGCAGTGTTTTAGACATCCTGGATACATCGGAGGCAGCCATGAGCGTCGCGGCGTTACGGTACGAGGCTGGTATCTGGCTTTCGTTTATTCATGGACGTTTCCTGGGCGAGACGGCGTCACATCCTGTCAGGTTTCCACTAACCGACCTCGCCTCGTGCCGGGCCTTTGCGCGTTGCGTCACCGAAACCATGAACCGGATCCGCAGCGCCGATTGCCGCCTGCCGCCGATGGCGTTGATCCTGACCATGATCGATGTGTGCGACAGCATCGCTCACCCTGCGTCTTCGCCGGTAAAGGCCACTGGCTGTATTCCCCGTGGCTTTGCCTACGAGATGCTGGATCGCTTGCGCGCGGAAATCCCTGCGACGTTTGATTTTGCGCTGGATCAGGTCGGCCGGATCATTACGGAGGCCGGAACCCAGGACGACGCGACCCGCATGCGCAGGGCTCACCTCACTTTCCACCGCCGCATGGAAGGCGCCTTCGCGGAGCATGAACTGGCCAGGCTGATGGGCGAGGTCTGGCAGCGCCGCTTCCCGGCGTCGCGCGATCTGCTGATTGCGGATAAGCGACGGCAGGCTGCCTAGCGGCTACACCCGAACTAGGCCCGGAACGACAACAGGGCGAATGCAAACCCGCCCGCCACCAGGCAATAATAGCCGAAGGGATTCAGCGCCTTGAACTCGTGCTTGCCAAAGTAGCGCATCAGGAACGCCACCGCGCCGTAGGCCGCCAGGCCTGCGACGATCGCGGATATGACATACAGGCCCGATATGCCAAGCCCCGCCTTGTGCAGCTTGTAAACCTCGTAGGCCGTGGCCGCGAAGATGATCGGCGTGGCGAGCAGGAACGAGAACCGTGCGGCATCGGCGTGGCGAAGCCCCGTGCCCAACCCTGTCATGATGGTGATGCCCGACCGGGAGATGCCGGGAAACAAAGCCAGGGACTGGGAAAATCCGATCAAAAGCGCCCGTTTCCAGCCTATTGCGTCCAGATTGCTGGTCCCCTCGCGTCCGCGCATCCGTTCCGTCACGATCAGCAGCACTCCGTTCAGGAACAGGAACGCCGCCACGAACTCGGGCGCACCGAACAGTGACCGAAAAATACCTTCGAACCCTGCGCCGATCACCACGGCGGGCGCGGTCGCCAGCGCCACCAGCCAGAACAAGCGGTGCGCGGCCTCGTCCTTGACCGCCGAAGCCGGCTTCAGGCCGTTGATCAGCAAGTCCTTCCAGTCGCGCCAGAAATAGATAAGCAGCGCCGTTCCGGTGCCGAGATGCAGCAGGGTCAGGAACGGCAGGAATGAAACATCATGCAAGTTGATGTTCCAATTCAAGAGCGCCGGCAGCAGCACTGCATGACCCAGGCTGGAGATGGGGAACAGCTCGGTGACCCCCTGCACGAGAGCCATGAAAAGAGCCTGGAAAGTCGTCATGTCGATCAGCCGCCGCGTTTAAGGATGGAAAGGGTTGTCTTGCCGTCTCCGCCTCGGCGAAGGGTATAAAGAGCGTGACGAGCCGCGTTCAACGCGAGGCTGGAGCCGGCTACATCGGGTGAACGCGACAGCACCGCATAACCGTGATCGCTAGGACCGATGGTCGCTACCCCGCCATCGGCCGTACAGGCAAACACCCGATCGACCCCGGGATCGAACACCATGTTCATGACATCGACTCCAGCGGGTATGCTGCCTTCGATGTGCCCGTAGTCAGTATCGAGCATCGTCAGGGACGCGCCGCCGCATGCGACGAACAGATGGCGATTTATGTCGTCGATCACCAGGGCGCCAGGATGATCGCAGTTGTCGCCTATGGCAAACCGCTCGCGCACCGTATCCGTTTTGGCATCGATCACCGCAATTTCGGGCTTGTTCTTCAACGCCGCAAACACGCGCCCTGCCCCGTCGATTGTCATGGCGTGCACGGAACCCGATATCTCCAGACGGTCGACGGCTTCGCCGGATGCCACGTCGATCACATCGAGGTCCGGCCCGCTTGCCACGAACAAGCGCGATGTGCGCGGCTCCATCACCATGGCGTCGATACGGCCGGCACCGGTGGGAATGCTGCGAACCGTTTTCAGATCGGCGGGGTTGAACACGGTCACGCTGTTGTCCGCGCCGCCTGCCACAAATCCCATGCGTAACGGATCGGCCACGACCACGGCCCGGGGCATAGGTACCTTCAGGAACCCGACCGGCGTACCGGCGTCGTTCAGAACGGCAACGCCCTCGGCCGTGCCGACGTAAAGGCGGCGCGCCGCCGCGTCGAAAGACAGGATCGATCCGTCAGGGGAAACAGCGGGGTCGACGATGGACGACAGCACGAAACCCGCCTCGTCCGCCCGTGCAGCCGGCGGACCACATGCGAGCAGGAGCGCCATCAGGCATCGCGCGGCAGCGGCGCGGAGGATCGCGGGTGCGGGCAACAGCCGGTCCTAGTTCCTGGACTTGTCGACCAGCTTGTTCGACGAAATCCACGGCATCATGCCGCGAAGCTGCTCGCCGACCTGTTCGATCTGGTGCTCGGCCTCGCGCCGGCGCGTTGCCTTGAAGCTGGTCTGGGACACGGCGTTCTCCAGCATCCAGTCGCGCACGAACTTTCCGTCCTGGATCTCCGTCAGTATGGTCTTCATCTCGCGCTTGGTTTCGTCCGTCACGACACGGCGGCCGCGCGTGTAATCGCCGTATTCAGCCGTATTGCTGATGGAATACCGCATGTTCGCGATGCCGCCCTCATAAATCAGGTCAACGATCAGCTTGACCTCGTGCAGGCATTCGAAATAGGCCATCTCGGGCGCATAGCCGGCCTCGACCAGGGTCTCGAATCCGGCCTTGATCAGTGCCACCAGCCCGCCGCACAGCACCGCCTGTTCGCCGAACAGATCGGTCTCGCATTCTTCCTTGAAGGTGGTTTCGATCACGCCCGAACGTCCGCCGCCGATCGCGGAGGCATAGGACAGGGCGATGTCGTGCGCATTGCCGCTTTTGTCCTGTGCGATGGCGATCAGGCATGGCACGCCACCGCCCTTCTGGTACTCGCCGCGCACAGTATGGCCGGGTCCCTTCGGCGCGATCATGAACACGTCGAGATCGGCCCGCGGCTCGATCAGCTTGAAATGGATGTTGAGGCCGTGCGCGAACGCAAGCGCCGCGCCCTGACGCATGTTGGGAGCCAGATCGTCGCGGTACAGCGCGCCCTGCAGCTCGTCGGGCGTCAGCACCATTACCACATCGGCCCAGTTCGCCGCTTCGGCGAGAATCATCACGGTGAACCCGGCGGCCTGCGCCTTGTCCGCCGACGGCGATCCGGGCCGCAGCGCAATCCGTACGTCCGGCACCCCGCTGTCACGCAGGTTCATCGCGTGCGCGTGGCCCTGACTTCCATAGCCTACGATCACGACCTTCTTGGACTTGATCAGGTTAACGTCGGCGTCACGATCATAGTACACGCGCATAATGGCTTCCCGGTTTGTGTCCAACCCGTCTTAACGGCGACCTGCCTGCTTGACAATCGCCATCTGGTGCGAACTCTTACCCTCCCTTCCGACCTGTCCATGCAACGGCTCTTACCAAGGATCAATCGATGTCGATTAGACAGTCGCCAGCGGTTGCGGTGACACTTCGCGACGTTCTGCGGTTCGTGGCGGGCTATTGGCGCCGGCAGCCAAGGCGGCTGAGCCTGATCATGGTAATGCTGATCGCGGCCAGCCTGTTGGAAACGTACCTGCCCACAACGCTGGCCGCATTGGTGGGGGCGGTGCGCAGCCATGACGGCAATGCGGAGATTGTACACCGGTTCGACACCTTCCTGCTGGTCTATTTCGCCCAGATGGTCATCTTTTCGGTGGCGTTCCGCTCGTACAATGTCTTCGAGCCTTCCGTGTTCAAGCAGGTGCTGGATGACGCGTTTGCGCATATCCAGCGCTTGTCGGAGCGCTTCCTGATCAACAATTTCGCGGGCAGCCTGATCTCGCGGATCACGCGCGGCCGCAGCCAAATCGAGTCGTTCGAGGATCGCATCCTCCTCGACATCACCCCGACGATCTTTATTGCCGTCGGAAGCCTGGGCTTCCTCGCATCGCAGTTTCCCGCCCTGGCCGGGTTTCTCGCGCTGTACATCGTCGCCCTCGTGTTCGCCAGCGCCTTCATGGTGGTGCGGGTGTCAGGTCCCCCGCAGGCCATTGCGGCCCGCGCGCAGGATACTACCAACGCGCAACTGTTGGACTGCATCGCCGGGCTTTCGACAACCAAGTCCTTTGCCCAAGAGGCGCATGAAACCGCTCGCTACGCCGCGACGACCGAGATACTGCGCCAGCGCACGACCGAAGCTTACCTGCTGGGCAATCTCTTGTGGACCGTCCAGCGCGTCATGCTCGCGGGCATGCTGGCGATCCTGGTGGGAGGCGGTGTCTGGTACGTTCTGCATGGACGCGCCGACGTCGAAAATCTTGCGTACCTGACATTCGCCTATTCGATCCTGCAGGGTTACATTCGCGGTTTGGGAGACCAGATCCGCCGCCTGTTGACATCGGCCTATGATTTGCACGGGTTGATCAACCTGATGCGCGAACCCGAGGACGTGGCTGATGTCCCAGACGCCAGGGCGCTGGCGGTCACGCGGGGCGGCATACGCTTCGAGAGCGTCACCTTCACCTATCCCGGCAAGCAGCGGGCGCTGTTCGAGGGCTTGTCGCTGGACATCGGACCGGGCGAGCGCGTTGCCCTCGTCGGTCATTCCGGCAGCGGCAAGACCAGCTTCGTGCGGCTGCTGCAACGGCTGTACGACGTTCAATCCGGTCGCATCCTGATCGACGACCAGGATATCGCGCCGGGCACGCAGCGCTCGCTGCGCCAGGCGATCGCGCTTGTGTCGCAGGAGCCGATGCTTTTCCACCGCTCGCTGCGGGATAACATCGCCTACGGCGATACCGCCGCGAGCCTGGAGGACGTGCGGTCGGCGGCTCGCCAGGCGCATATCGACGACTTTGTCATGAGCCTGCCGGAGCAGTACGAAACCTTGGTGGGCGAGCGCGGCATCAAGCTTTCCGGCGGCGAACGCCAGCGCGTCGCCATGGCCCGCGCAATCCTGGCGGACAGGCCGATCCTAATCCTGGACGAAGCGACGAGTTCACTGGACTCTCGAAGCGAGCGCACTATTCAGCAGGCTTTGAAAGCCCTGACGCGCGGGAGGACTTCGATCATGATCGCCCACAGGCTGTCCACGATCATGGATGCCGACCGCATCCTGGTATTCGAAAAAGGACGCATCGTCGAAGAAGGCACCCATGATGAACTGCTGGGGCGTAACGGGATCTACGCCGGGTTCTTCAACCTGCAATCCGGCGGGTTTATCAACGAGGATGCGGAGTAGAGTTACGGCTGGATTTCCGGATCCTCGTCCGTCGACACCGCCACCTTGTCTACCCGGCGACCGTCCATTTCCAGGACTTCAAAGCGATAGCCCCCGTATTCGATAAAATCGGTCGCTTTCGGGACACGCCCGAGCCGTGTCATCAGGAACCCGCCGAGCGTGGTCACGTCCTCCTCGCCGGGCAGCTCATGCAGGTGCAGGTGCATTTTTACGTCTTCGACCGGCAGGCTGCCTTCCATGACCCACGACCCCTCGCTGACCTCCTCCACCGGAGCGTCGCCATCGCCGCCATGCGTGTCGGGCAGCGCGCCGACCACCGCTTCCAAGATGTCGGTCATGGTCACGATGCCCTCGATCACGCCGTATTCGTCGACGACCAGCGCCAGGCGCGTCGCTTGTTCGCGCAAGGTTTCCAGCAGTTCGAGAACGGGCATGCCGTCGTGCACCACCGGGACCGGGCGCGAGATTGCTTCCAGGTCATAGGCCCGGCCTTCCCGGCTTTGCGCCAGCAAGTCCTGCAGGTGGACGACGCCGCGAATGTGCTCGAAGCCATCGGGGCCGGCATTGCCCAGCGGGTAGCGGGAATGGCCGGCTGATCCGATCTTGCCATCTATGATCCCGGGCGTATCGCTGGTCGCAAACCATACCACGTCGCCGCGCGGGGTCATGATCGACCGCGCCGTGCGGTCGGCGAAGCGCAGCACGCGGGTCACCATCTCGCGCTCCGCCGGGTGGAACACACCGGTCTCCGCTCCTTCGGCCACAAGCGTCTTGACCTCGTCCTCCGTTACGACCTGCGCGCTGTATTCG
>CALMVH010000193.1 GCA_937873165.1 uncultured Rhodospirillales bacterium | reverse complement strand
ATGCCGATGCCGCCGCGCTACGCCTGCGTCATCATGACCGCGCCATCCACCTGCGGCGCATGCCGGTCGAGGAAACCGCCCGGGCAGCCTTCGAGGCCCTGGAACAGGCGCGCGTGGAAGCGCTGGGGGCGCGCGCCATGCCGGGCGTCGCGGCGAACCTGAGTGCCGCGATGGAGGACAAGTTCCACCGTCAGGGCTACGAGGCCCTGACGCGGCGCGAAGACGTGCCCATGCACGAGGTACTCCGCCTCATGGCGCGCGAGGCGATGACGGGCGCGGCCCCACCCGAAAGCAGCCAGGGCGCGTTATCGCTATGGCGGCCGATGATCGAGGAAAAGATTGCCGCCGATTTGGAAAAACTGGCCGGGGTCGCGGGCGACCAGGATGCCTACGCCGCAGAAGTGCGGCGGATACTGTCGCACCTGGACATGAGCCTGAACGAGGATTTCGAACCTGAGCCGGACGACTCGGAGGATGATGATCTTTCGGAAGCAGCGGAGAACAGCGACGCGGAAGCGGAAGGCGGAGACGAGGACCAGGGCGCCAGCGCCGCGAGCGAGGCGGGCACGGAAGACGCCGACCAGACCGCCGATCCTGGCATGGAAGATGTCACCATGCAGCCCTCGGCCGACGAGATGGGCGAGGAATTGCCCACCCATGAGGTACGCCGGTCCGATGCGGATAGCGGGGCTGCCAACCCCAGCGCCTACCGCATCTTTACCACGCAGTACGACGAGGTGATCGGCGCGGAAGATTTGTGCGATTCCGAGGAACTGACGCGGCTGCGTGCGTTGCTGGATCATCAGCTTGGATCCCTGCACGGCGTCATCGCGCGGCTGGCGAACCGGCTTCAGCGCAAGCTTCTGGCACAACAAACGCGCTCGTGGAGTTTTGATCTGGAGGAAGGTTTGCTGGACACCGCGCGGCTGGCGCGGGTGATTGTGAACCCCGTCCTGCCCTTGTCGTTCAAGCAGGAAAAGCAGACAGAGTTTCGTGACACCGTCGTGACCCTGCTACTGGACAATTCGGGTTCGATGCGGGGCCGGCCCATTGCGATCACCGCCATGACCGCCGACATCCTAGCGCGGACGTTGGAACGCTGCGGCGTCAAGGTGGAAATCCTCGGCTTCACGACCCGTGCGTGGAAGGGCGGCCAGTCGCGGGAAAAATGGATTGCCGCCAACAAGCCCGGCATGCCCGGCCGTTTGAATGACGTGCGGCATATCATCTATAAATCCGCCGATGCGCCCTGGCGCCGGGCACGCCGCAATCTGGGCTTGATGCTGCGCGAGGGACTTTTGAAGGAGAACATCGACGGCGAAGCGTTGCTGTGGGCGCAGGAACGCCTCGCCTCTCGCATGGAACGGCGGCATATCCTGATGGTAATCTCCGACGGCGCGCCGGTCGACGATAGTACCCTGTCGGTCAACACCGGCAACTACCTGGAGCAGCACCTACGCCAGGTGATCGAGCACATCGAGACCCGCACCCGCACCGAACTGATCGCCATCGGCATCGGCCACGACGTGACCCGATATTACCGCAACGCCGTCACCATCCTGGATGTCGATCAGCTGGGTGGCACCGTGATGAACGAGCTAACAGCGCTGTTCGATGACAAGGCGGGCAGGAAACCACGCGCAGCCTGATCGCCGCAGCCGCCATGCCTATCCTGACCAAATCCGACTTCGCCGCTGCCGTGCCTTGTCCCGGACGGCTACTGGCTTGCGACGTGGGCGACAAGACAGTCGGCATCGCGACCTGCGACGCAATGCAACGGCTGGCCCTGCCGCTGGAGACCATCCGCCGCGGCAAGTTCACGGTGGACTCGACACGCATCGGCAGGCTGCTGGCGGACCGCGAGACGACCGCGCTGGTGGTAGGATTGCCGGTCAGCCTTAGTGGCGAGGAAGGGCCGCGCTGCCAATCGACGCGCCAGTTCGCCCGCAACCTCGAAAAGGCGCTGGGGCCTCTATCGATCCTGATGTGGGACGAGCGCATGTCTACCGCGGCCGTTCAGCGCTCGATGATCGGCGACCTCAACATGCGGCGCGATCGCCGGGCGGAAGTGATCGACGCGCATGCCGCCGCCTACATCCTGCAAGGAGCGCTGGATGCCTTGAACCACTTGAGACTAGCGATCTAGCTTATTCCAGGGCCTGGACCGGCAAGCGGGCCGTCCTGTCGAAGCCTTGGGCCAGGGTCTTGTAGAGTGGTTTCGGGCAGACCAGCCGGGACCATCGAAGCGCGAGCAGGGCGGCCGCCATGACCGGGATCGTCATCGTCATGTCGTGGATCATTTCCAGCATGATGATGACAGCCGTGATTGGCGCCTGCACCACCCCGGTAAAATAAGACACCATTGCAAGGATGATCACCGCCCCGGCAGGCACGCCGGGCATCAGGCCCGACAGATCGACGCCGATCCCTGCGCCAATGGAGAGCGATGGCGCGAAGACGCCACCGGGCATGCCGCTGGCGTAGGATAAAAGGCTGGCGAGGAACTTCAACGCGCCCCAGCCGGGGGTTATCGAATGGCCTGCCAGCACGGCCCGGGTTTGCTCGTAACCGGTGCCGTAGGTATCGCCATGAGACGCGAGCCCGACCAGGGCGATAGCAAACCCGCAGATCGCGGCGGCCCCGACAGGATGAGCCTGCCTCCATCGCCCGGCCAAGCCGGGCAGGCCGATGGAAAGCTGCAACAGCAGCCGGGAAAACAAGCCTCCCATTACCCCCGCCACCGACCCGCATGCCAGCACCGCGACCCAGCCGTTCACAAGGGTGAGGCTGGCTCCTGTCTGGCCGAAATAGGAGTAATCTCCCACGGCGGCAAGAGACACGATGCCCGACACGATGACCGCCGTGAACACCCGCCCACTGGTGCGTTCCTCGAACGACCGGCTCAGCTCCTCGATCGCGAATACGATGCCCGCGAGGGGCGTGTTGAAGGCGGCGGAGATCCCGGCCGCGCCGCCCGCCAGGATCACGGCGCGAGACATGTCGCGTGGCGGCAGACGCGCCAGCCGTCCAAGATTGTACATGATGGCCGCCCCGACCTGGACCGATGGCCCTTCCCGGCCGATGGAAGCGCCACAGCCCAATCCGAAGATCGTCAGGATGATCTTGCCAACGGCCACGCGCGGGGATAGCACCGAGGCCCGGAACGATGAGTTGTTGTTCTGGATGGCGGCAATCGCCTGCGGGATGCCGCTGCCTTCCGAGCCGCGAAACAAATCATGCGTCAGGAACCGGACCAATGCAAAGCCGGCCGGACAGATCGCCAGGGCGAGAAAGGGACAGGCGGTGATCGTGCGGCTGAAAAACTCGTAAGCGTGGCCGCTGGCGGACGCGAATAGGATTGAAACGCCTGCCACCGCGATCGCTCCCGTCCAGAATACGAGGTGACGGATCCCGTGCGCCACGGCAAAAACACGGTAGCGTGCGCTGAAGAGGAACTGACGAAGAATGCGCCGTCCTACAGCCTACCGGCTGTGTGCGCCAGCGCGAACGCGAGACCTAATTGAATGCCGGCCCGTTCATGGCGGCGCTCATTGTCCGGCTTACAAGGTCCCGCAGTTCCTGCGCGGATTGCCTCACGGCCTCATGCGGGCTGAGTTCGTCCTGTTTCAGGGCCGACCTTACACGGCCCTCGGCCAGGAACAGCACGCCCTGCGCCGGATCGCGCTCCAACAGCCGGGCGGCCAGGGTCCACCCTTCAACGCGCCGGGAGGGATTTTTCCGGTCGGTCACCATTGGCCGTACCGCATCCCTGTACATCGCCTCCGCGGCGCGCGCTGGGTTGCGTAGGACGGGATCAACCCCGTGCCTGTTGTCCGGCTTTTTCATGTTACCTCCGGCACTGTATCGACATGGCTTTAGATAATCTGACACAGCCCTTGCCGAAGTCCACCGTTGTCGGCAAGGTCCCTGTGCTCACAACATGCGGAATCCATGCTGCCGTTCGTTTCGCTCGTATCGTCCGTGCAACTGACGCCGGATATCGTGGACGACATCCTGACGGCTGCGGAAGCCATGCACTCCGTTGTCTTGGCCAAACGCCGGACAGCGCTTCTGGCCGATACGGTCGTGGCCCTGATCTTCCTGGAACCCAGTTCCCGCACGATGCTCAGCTTCCAGGCGGCGGCACAGCGGCTGAACGCCGGCACCTTGCTGGTGCATGGCAAGGAAAGCACGTCGCTGGCCAAGGGCGAAAGCATCCAGGACACGATGAAGCTGGTGTCGGGCTATGCCGACCTGATCGTGGCGCGGCTGCCTGAAACGGGTGCGGCGGTTCCGGCGGCGGCGGCCTGCTCCGTCCCCTTTATCAACGCGGGCGATGGGGCCAACGAGCACCCGACCCAGTCGCTTATCGATCTTTACACGATCCGGCGGGACCTTGGCACGCTGGAAGGCCTGCACGTCGCCTGCGGGTTCGATCCCCTGCATTCGCGTACGATCCACTCGCTGGTCAGCGTCCTTTCACAATACAAGGGCACGCGCTTCACCTTTGTGTCACCGCTCGGGCTGCGCGCGCCCGAAAGCTTGAAGCACATGCTGGACGCGCGGGGCGTCGTATATGTTGAAACGGATGATCTGGCTGCGCTGGCACAGGCCGACGTGTTGTACCTCAATCGCCTGCAAGAGGAACGTTTTGCGGACACAAAGACTTTCGACACGAACCGCCATCGCTACAGGCTTGTCTCGGATATGGTAAGCGCTCGAAACAGGCTGATCCTCGATCCTCTTCCGCGCGTCGACGAGATCGCGGAGGATGTCGACCGCCTGCCCCAGGCGGCGTACTTCCGCCAGGCTCATAACGGCGTGCCGGTGCGCATGGCCTTGCTGTCGCTCTTGCTGCGAAAAGGCGCCTGAACCAACCGTGACGGACGCCGCCTCCTTCCATACCGCCGAAATTGCCCGCGACGAGGACGTGCTTGCCTGCCGCGATTGTGGCCTGGTGCAGTCCACCCCCCCGCTGCACCGCAGCGTCGAGGCTTCGTGCTGCCGCTGCGGAGCGACGCTGGCCCGCGAACACCGCCATCCCTTGTCCGGCGGATTTGTTTGGGCCGTGACGGCGCTCCTGCTAGCCTTTCCTGCTTATCTCGAGCCGATATTCGACGTCAGCGCCGTCGGCATCCACCACGCGACGCGGGTCGACGGTACGGTTACTTCCCTGGTATCGGCAGGCTTCCTGCCGCTCGCGATCCCGGTTGGCCTGTTTTCCATCGCCATACCCGTCCTTTGGCTTGCCTGCCTGACAACCACGCTTGCCGTTCTGCTGACGCCGGCCCGCCCTCGCTGGCTCGGGCCAATGTTTCGCGTGGCCACATCGCTCGATATCTGGGCGATGCCCGATGTGTTTGTTATGGGCAGTTTCGTGGCTTACACACGGCTGCAGGCCGTTACCAGAGTCGATATTGCCGCGGGCGGCTGGGCGTTCCTGGTTTTCTCGTTCGCCGTCACGGCGGTGCGCGTGGTTCTGGACCAGCATTATGTCTGGGAACAGATCATGCCGGATACCAAGGCTGTTTCGCGGGACCGGTCGCTGCTTTGCCCCCATTGCGCGCTCGATGTGGATCAAGCACACGGCGGCAAACCCTGCCCGCGCTGCGGCGCGATTATTCACGAGCGCAAACCCGGCTCGCTTCAACGATGCACGGCGCTGATCGGCGCGGCGTATCTTTTGTACATTCCTGCCAACCTCCTGCCGGTCCTCAGCACCGTGCGCTTCGGCCGGGCGCAGAATCATACCATCTTCGGCGGCGCCGTCGAATTGATCCAGGCAGGCATGTGGCCGCTGGCGCTGATCGTGTTCATGGCCAGCATTGCCGTTCCGGTTCTGAAGCTGGTCGGGCTGACCTGGTTCCTGCTGTCGATCCGGGCGCGCACCGACCGCAATCTGAAGCGCCGCACGCGCTTGTACAGGGTTATTGAAGCGATCGGACGCTGGTCCAACATCGACGTGTTCATGATCGGACTGCTGACAGCCCTCGTGAACTTCGGAAATCTGACCACGATCGAGGCGCAGCCGGGGGCTATCGCTTTTGCCGCCGTGGTCGTACTTACAATGCTTGCCTCAAAGTCATTCGACGCGCGCCTGATGTGGGACGCGGCGGGTGAAAGGAACGTCACATGACGGATGACACGACGCGCCCTGCACGCCAAACCCCGCAAGCGGACATCAGGCAACGCGGCTTTTCCTGGATCTGGCTGGTGCCGATCGTGGCACTGGGCGTTGTGGCGTGGCTCGGCTGGCAGCATTTCGCCAGCAAGGGTCCCACCATCACGATCGAGTTCAACCGCGGCGAAGGGCTAGAAGCCGGTAAAACCCAGATCAAGCACAAAAGCGTGCCAGTGGGCATGGTGAAGAGCGTCGATCTGAGCAAGGATCTTTCGCACGTAGTCGTGACGGCGGAGATGGACAACGTGGTCGATGGTTTCCTGGGCAAGGACACCAAGTTCTGGGTCGTGCGGCCGCGCTTCAGCGCCGGCAACATCTCGGGTCTCGATACCTTGGTGTCCGGCTCGTATATCGTGGTCCGGCCCGCGAAGGGCGACCGGGAGGAAAGCAACTTCAAAGGGCTGGAGAATCCGCCGGTAGACGTCCAGGACGTACCCGGCACGCGGTATACGCTGCATACCAACCGCCTGCGCGCCATCGACGAAGGTTCAACGATCTACTATCGCGGCATCGAGGCCGGCACGGTGCTGGGCTACCGGATGGACGATGATGGGCTGGGCATCGAAATCTACGTGTTCGTGCGTGAACCCTTTGCCAAGTTCGTGACAAACGAGACGCGTTTCTGGAACGCCAGCGGCATCGAGTTCCAGCCGACCACCAACGGCTTGGAGGTAAAAACCGAGTCGTTCCGGGCCCTGTTGGCCGGCGGGCTTACCTTTGACACGCCGGATGGCTATGACAGAACGCCTGCCAGGGCCGACTCAGCCTACCGGCTGTACGACAGCGAACGCGAGGCCAAGGCCGATCCGCGCGGACCGCATTTTCCGTACATGATCCAGTTCGCGGGCCAGGTGCATTCGCTAAACATCGATGCGCCCGTGGAGTTGATGGGCGTGCACGTGGGACGAGTCACGGGCATCGACCAGGAGATCGACGCGAAGACGGGCGCCGTCCGCACCCCGATCACCATCGAAATCGAACAGGACCGTCTGAAAACGCTCGGCAAGAAGCTGGACGGCACGCAAGCGGGCATGAACGGAATGATCGATGCCATGATCAGGCACGGCATCCGTGCGCAACTGGCAAGCGGCAGCCTTGTGACGGGTCTGAAGTTCATCCAGCTTGCCCAATCCGACGACGCGCCGCCGGCGCGCCTGATGCAGGGAGGAAAGTACCCGGAGATCCCCGCCGGTTCGGCCGGGGGGCTGGACGACGTGACCGCCGGCGCCAGCAAGCTGCTGAAACACGTCGATGTAGTGGTGGGCCATGCCGATGAACTGGTCGGAAACCTTACAAAGCTGACGGGGTCGAGCCACAACGAATTGCAAGATACCGTCAAGGGCCTGAACAACACGGTCAAGGACTTGGACCGCGTCTTGAACAACCTCGACACCGACGTGCGTCCGCTGGGAACCCAGCTGCCGCAGTTGCTGAAGGAACTCAAGAACACGGCTCGTTCGGCAACGTCCCTGCTGGATTACGTCGATCGCCATCCGCAATCGCTTCTGCTGGGGCGCACGGATGATGGTTCCAGTTCCGGGTCAGACTCATCCGACACTTCCACCGGCAGGCAATGAAGATGAAACGTATTATTGCACTATCCTCTTGCCTGGCAGCCCTGACGCTCGGCGCTTGCGGACACAAGGAAGTGACCCAGTTCTACACGCTGGCGGCGACGGATGCGGCCTCGCCCGCTCCGGCAGAGGCCTTGCAGCCGGTTACGATCGGAAGCGTGAACCTGCCGAGCATCCTGGACCGGTTGCAGATCGTACGCCGGGCGGGTGAAAACCAGATCGTGATTGCCGATGAACAGCGTTGGGCATCGCCGCTGGACGAGATGACGCGCCGGACCCTGCAGGAGGATCTGGAACATAGCCTGCCCGCGCAAACCCTGCGCGTCGGTGAGGCCGCGGCCAACGATCCGACCATCGGGCTGATCACCGTAGAGGTAGACAAGTTCGAAAGCGATACGGCAGGGCACGTCGAGTTCGATGCACACTGGACAGTGACCAAGGGTGATCCGGCTCGTACCCTGGTCCAGTCGGCGGCACAGATTTCCGAAACCGCGAACAACGCTGGCTATCCCGCCATGGCCGACGCAATGAGCCACGCCGTTGCCGATCTGGCAGCCCGTATAGCCGCCACGCTGCCGCGCAAATAGCATGGCGGGCATCTGGACCGAGGTTACGGCGCTTGGCCAGATTCTTCTGATCGATATCACGCTGGCGGGCGACAATGCGGTCGTCGTGGGACTTGCCGCTTCGACCGTTCCAAGGGAAAAGCGGCAACAGGTCATCATCGGCGGCATTGCGGTCGCGGTCTTGCTCAGGTTGGGATTGGCCGCCATGGCGCGGCAGTTGCTGACGATTGTTGGATTGACCTTGTCGGGTGGCATCCTGCTGTTGTGGGTTGCCTGGAAGCTGTTCCGGCAGATCCGCAGCCATAGCAGCCAGCCAGACCCGGCCCGCGCGCCTCAGAGCGTCGGAAAGGCCATTGTGCATGTCGCCGTAGCCGACCTGTCGATGTCGCTCGACAACGTGCTGGCGGTGGCGGGCGCCGCGACCGGGCACCCGGGGTGGGTACTGGCAGGCGGCCTTGGCATGGCCGTTATCCTGATGGCGTTTGCATCCAGCCTCGTCGCGAAGCTTTTGCACCGGCTGCCGTGGATTTCGTATCTCGGGCTCGGCATCGTCGTGTTTGTCGCAAGCCGGATGATCTGGATCGGCAGCGGCGAGGTCATGCGCAGCTGGTTGCCTGCCTGATCGCTTCCCTTGGGTTTGCCATAGCCATATCTGCCCGCAGACGCTAAACCGAGGCATGATCCTGCTCTGCCTGGCCTTTCTTGCCGCCTACCTGCTGGGGTCCATCCCGTTTGGACTGCTTCTGGTCAGGCTGGCGGGAAAAGGCGACCTGCGCCGGATCGGTTCGGGTAATATCGGCGCGACCAATGTGCTGCGCACGGGCAGCAAGCCGCTGGCGCTGGCAACCCTGCTGCTCGATTCCGGCAAGGGCGCGGTGGCCGTATTGCTCGCGGCTCCCCATGGCGAGCCCTTCGCCATTGCGGCCGCGATGGGCGCGTTCCTCGGGCACTTGTTCCCTGTGTGGCTGAAGTTCCGCGGGGGCAAGGGTGTTGCAACGACGCTTGGTATCTATCTCGCCATCGCGTGGCCGCTGGGCGTCGGCGCGTGCGTCACGTGGCTGTGGTTCGCCGCGCTGTTCCGCGTATCGTCCCTGGCAGCGCTGGCAGCCATGGTGACAGCGCCCCTGCTGGCCGCGGTTTCCACCGATACGAACATTACGATCCTGACGCTGGTAGTCGGTGTGATTGTCTGGATACGGCACGCCGCCAACATCGTGCGCCTGCTGAATGGAACAGAGCCGAAGATCGGCCGAAAAAAGAATGCCGCCCCCTCGCCCGTTGAGTGACGCTGAACGCCTGGACTGGGTGCGCCTGTCACGCAGCGAGAATGTCGGTCCGGTCACGTTCCGGCGCTTGCTGGACCGGTTTGGGTCACCCGGCGCCGCATTGGATGCCTTGCCAAGATTGTCAAGGAGCGGCGGCGGTACGCCACCCCGCGTTACAACGCGGGCTGAAGCGGAGCAGGAAGCCGAGTCTCTGGCCAGGATGGGCGCCCGCCACCTGACTTATGCCGATCCGGAGTACCCCGCCGCGCTTGCCGCTCTCGACGATGCGCCGCCGGTGATTGCAGCCGGACGGCATGTCTCGTTTTTGAACAAACCGTGTATCGGCATCGTGGGCGCCCGCAACGCCTCGCTGAACGGACGCAAACTGGCGGAAACGCTGGCGAACGATCTGGCGGAGGCAGGCATGGTCGTTGTCTCAGGCCTGGCACGGGGGATCGATACGGCTGCGCATACGGCAGCCCTGTCGCGAGGCACGATCGCCGTTGTCGCGGGCGGCATCGATATCGTTTATCCCCCGGAAAACGCGACCCTGCAGACGGCAATCTTCGAGTCGGGCGCGGTTGTCTCGGAAATGCCACCCGGCATGCAGCCGACGCAACGGCTGTTTCCCCGCCGCAATCGCATCATCTCCGGATTGTCACGCGGCGTGATCGTGGTCGAGGCGGCGTTGAACTCGGGTTCGCTGATCACGGCCACGCAGGCACTGGAACAGGGACGCGAAGTGTTCGCGGTGCCGGGATCGCCGCTTGATCCACGCGCGGGCGGCACCAACAACCTGATCCGCAACGGGGCGCATCTGACGGAGCGTGCAGAGGATGTGTTAACTATTTTGCGTGATATGACTGGCGGGATGAGAGAACCGGCATCCGGCGGCCTTGCCGCGCCAACGCCTGTCGAGATAGATGAAACGGCCCTGACCCCGGTGCGCCGCGCCGTGCTGGAACGGCTGGGGCCATCGCCGACTGAGGTTGACGAATTGATCCGGGATTGCCATGTGTCCCCGGCCCTGGTCTCCACGGTTCTGCTTGAACTTGAGCTTGCCGGGCGGCTGGAACGTCAACCCGGCAACAAAGTCGCGCTGATATAATGAAAGGCTCGCTTGCCCCATAACGTTGTTATCGTCGAATCGCCGGCCAAGGCGAAAACGATCAATAAATACCTTGGCTCCGACTACACGGTTATCGCCAGCTACGGCCATATCCGCGACCTGCCGCCGCGCGACGGGTCGGTGCGGCCGGATGACGATTTCGCGATGGAATGGGAGCTGTCGGAACGCGCCTCGAAGCCGGTGGATGCGATCACCAAGGCCGTGCGCGCCGCCGATCATGTGTTCCTCGCGACCGATCCGGACCGCGAAGGCGAAGCCATCAGCTGGCACATCCAGGAAGTGCTGCGGCAGAAGAAGCTGTTCGACAAGAAGGATGTCAAGCGCGTCACCTTCCACGAGATCACCAAGAACGCGGTGCTGGAGGCATTCCGGCACGCCCGCGCCGTCGACCAGCCGCTGGTCGATGCCTATATGGCGCGCCGGGCGCTGGACTACCTTGTCGGATTTACGCTGTCGCCTGTGCTGTGGCGCAAGCTGCCCGGCGCCAAATCGGCAGGACGTGTCCAGTCGGTCGCGTTGCGCCTGGTATGCGAACGCGAATCCGAGATCGAGCGGTTTACGCCGCGCGAGTACTGGACGATTGGCACCGAGCTTGCGACCAACAAGGGCGAGAAAGTCTGGGCACGGCTGTCGGAACTCGACGGCAAGCGCCTGGACAAGTTTGCATTCGGCGATGCGGCATCGGCGAAAGCCGCCGCGGAGCGTGTGCGCGTCGGCGGCTTTACCGTGGCGAATATCGAAAAAAAGCAATCCCGGCGCAATCCGTGGCCGCCCTTCATCACCTCGTCGCTGCAGCAGGAAGCCTCGCGCAAGCTGGGCTTCGGCGCGCAGAAAACGATGCGGACGGCGCAGCAGCTTTACGAGGGCATCGACATTGGCGGCGAGCATGTCGGCCTGATCACCTATATGCGGACAGATGGCGTGACACTCAGCCAGGATGCCATCCAGTCGGCGCGGGCGCAGATCGGCAAACTGTTCGGCGACAAGTACCTGCCGAGTAGCCCCCGCATCTACAAGTCGACCGCGAAGAACGCGCAGGAAGCGCACGAGGCGATCCGACCGACCGACCTGGCGCGCACGCCGCAATCACTGGCGCGCATGCTGGATGCCGACCAGCGCGCGCTATACGATTTGATTTGGAAGCGGACGCTGGCGTGCCAGATGGAAAGCGCCGTCTTCGACCAGGCGGTTGTCGACTTCGCGAACCCGGAAAGGGACGTGGTGCTGCGCGCCAACGGATCGGTGCTGGTGTTCGACGGATTCCTGAAGCTTTATACCGAGGATCGCGACGACCCTGTAGGCGAGGACGAAGGCGACGACCGCCGCCTGCCGCCAATGGTTCAGGCGCAGCCGATGAAGACGGGCGAGGTCAAGCCCGTTCAGCACTTCACCGAACCCCCGCCCCGCTTTAGCGAGGCGAGCCTGGTGAAAAAGCTGGAAGAACTCGGCATCGGGCGGCCCTCGACTTATGCCAGCATCATGCAGACCTTGCAGGAACGAGACTACGTCACGCTGGACCGCAAGCGCTTCGTGCCGTCCGACCGGGGCCGGATCGTGACGGCATTCCTGTCGAACTTCTTCGAACGCTATGTTGAATACGGCTTCACCGCCGATCTTGAAACCAAGCTCGATGCCGTATCCGATGGCAAGGCCGACTGGAAGGCCTTGTTGGCCGAGTTCTGGCAGGCGTTCTCCGCCGCCATCGCCGGGACCAAGGACCTGAAGATCAGCGAAGTGATCGATGCGCTGGACGAGGATCTGTTCCCTTTCCTGTTTCCGGATCGAGGGGACGGATCAAACCCTCGCACCTGCCCCGTCTGCGGCACCGGTACGCTGGGGCTCAGGCTTGGAAAGACGGGTGCCTTCATCGGCTGCTCGAACTATCCCGCCTGCCAGTACACCAGGCAGCTTGTGGCGGGCGCGGAGGATGCCGCGGGCACCGGTCCCCTGGGCAACGATCCGGCGACGGGCTTGGCGGTCTCGGTCAAGCGCGGCCCGTACGGCACTTATGTCGAGTTGGCGGCTGCCGAAGGCGGCAAGCCGAAGCGCGCTTCGCTGACAAAAGACATGAACCCCGCCGACCTCGATCTGGACAAGGCGCTGAAACTGCTGGAACTGCCGCGCGAAATCGGCAAGGACCCCCAATCGGGCCACACGATCTCCGCCGGGATCGGGCGCTTCGGTCCATACCTGAAATCGGGCGACTTGTACGTGCAGCTACCGGCCGACGAAAACGTGCTGACCATCGGCTTGAACCGCGCCATCGATCTGGTGGTCGCGAAGCATGAGAGCGTCGCGGCACGGCTGATCCGCAGCTTCGGCACCGATCCCGCGACCGGCAGCGAGATCGCGGCCTACAAGGGCCGGTTTGGACCTTACCTGAAGTCGGGCAAGCTGATGGCCAACGTACCGAAGGGTGTGGATCTTGACGCGCTTGCGCCGGATGAAGCGCTGGCTTTGCTGAAAGCCAAGGCAAAAGTGCCTGCGAAAAAGGGCAAGGCGGTTCCCAAGAAGGCGGCCGCCAAGCCCCGTGCGAAGGCCAAGAAGGCTTGAGCCGCAACCCTGGCAAGCCCTCCAAGCGCGGCAAGGCGAAGGCGGCAGTCAGGTCGCAGCAACGCAGCGCGCCCATGCCGACGCGCGACGAGGTTCTCGCGTTCATCCGCGATACCCCCGGTCCAGTCGGCACGCGCGATATCGCGCGCGCGTTCCGCCTGTCGGGCGCCCAGCGCATCGAGTTGAAGGACCTGCTGCGCGGCTTGAAAAGCGACGGCGCGGTTGAGCGCGGCGGGGCACGGCGGATGATGGCGACGGATGCCCTGCCGCCGGTCGCCGTGCTGGTGATCGACCGAAGCGATGCCGATGGCGAAATTCGTGTGCGCCCAGCCGAATGGCACGGCACGTCCGAGCCGCCCGCCATTGTGCTGAAGACCATGGCCAGCGATGCCGACATACCGCCTGCGGGCACGCATGTCCTCGCCCGGCTGGACCGGTTGGAAGACGATACGTACGAAGCCGCGCTGATCCGCAGGATGGATGAGGCCGCGCAGCGCATGGTGGGTGTCTTCCGCCTGGGTCGCCAAGGCGCCCGCGTTGAGTCGACCGACCGCAAGAACCGTGGCGAAGTCTCCATCGCGGAAGGTCAGGCAGGGGGCGCGCAGCCGGGGGATCTCGTGGTCGTGAAATTGCTGCCCAGCCCCCGCTACGGCCTGAAGCGCGGCCGCGTCGAGGAAGTCATCGGCGACGCAGGCGATCCGAGCAGCGTCAGCCTGATCGCGATTGCGCAACGCGAGATCCCGACCGAGTTTCCGGCATCGGCCATCGCGGAAGCGGAGGGCGCGACGGTGCCCGAGCTTGGCAGCCGCACCGACCTGCGCCACGTGCCGCTGATCACCATCGATGGGGAGGACGCGCGCGACTTCGACGATGCCGTGTTCGCCGAGGCCGACAGCGATCCGGAAAACGAAGGCGGCTGGCGGCTGCTGGTAGCAATCGCCGACGTTTCGCACTACGTGCGGCCCGGATCGGCACTAGACCGCGAGGCCTACAAGCGCGGCAACTCGGTCTACTTTCCCGACCGAGTCGTGCCGATGCTGCCCGAGGCGCTTTCAAATGGCCTGTGCTCGCTGAAACCGAATGAACCGCGCGCCTGCATGGCGTTCGAGATGGTGATATCGGCCGATGGCCGCATGCTGCACAGCCGCCTGATGCGCGGGCTGATGCGTTCTGCCGCGCGTTTGACGTACAACCAGCTGCAAGCGGCCCGCAACGGCAGCCATGACGATACAACCGGTCCGCTGATGGATCGGGTGATTGACCCCCTCTACGGCGCCTATGCCGCGCTGTCGCGGGCGCGGGCAAAACGCGGGACGCTCGAACTCGATCTTCCCGAGCGCAAAGTCATCGTCGGCGCGGACGGCAAGATCTCCGCCATCGTGGAGCGTGAACGCCTGGACAGCCACAAGCTGATCGAAGAGTTCATGATCCTTGCCAACGTCGCGGCGGCGGAAATGGCCGGCAAGGCTTCCGCCCCGACGCTGTACCGCGTGCACGACCGCCCGGATGCGGCAAAACTGGACTTGGTGCGCGACTTCATCCGCGACCTGGGCTTCACTTTTGCCAAGGGCCAGGTCGTCAAGCCCGCGCACCTGACGCAGCTTTTGCAGCAGGCATCCCCTACCCCGCACGCGCCGCTGATCAACGAGGTTGTGCTGCGGGCGCAGGCAACCGCAATCTATAGTCCTAACAACATTGGGCATTTCGGTCTCGCGCTGCGCAATTACGCGCACTTCACCTCGCCCATTCGGCGCTATTCCGACCTGATCGTGCACCGGACGCTGATTCGGCTGGCGAAGCTGGGAGACGACGGCCTGACCGATGGGGAACTGCCGCGGCTGGAGGAGATCGGCGAGCACATCTCGCGCACCGAACGCCGCGCCGCCGAGGCCGAACGCGACGCCATCGGCCGCTACACCGCCGCATACATGGCCGATCACATCGGCAGCCTGTTCCAGGGGCGCATATCGGGCGTCAGCCGCTTCGGGCTGTTCATCAAAGTTGATGGCAGCGGCGCGGAAGGCCTGGTGCCGGTGAGCACGCTGCCCGACGACTTCTATGTTCACGAGGAGGCCAAGCACCGCCTGATCGGTCGCCGTTCAGGACGGACGTTCCAACTGGCACAGCGTGTGACGGTAAAACTGCGCGAAGCGGACGGGATTACAGGCAGTACGCTGTTTGCGCTGATAGCGGAAGCTGAAGATCAGCCGCTAAAAGAAACTCGAACTAAAGTGAGGGAAAAGAGACAGTGAATATGTCCAGCCTGAACGCAGCGGGTTGCCGGCAATCCCGATCCTCCGCTACGCCCAGGATGACAGATGATGTTACTTCTTGCTGGAGGTCGTTGCCGTTTTCTTGCTGCTGGACATTTCCGAGGCGGCCTTTGACTTTTCTTCGTGGCTCTTGCTTGGATCGCGCATGGTCTTCGAAGCTTCGCTTGCTGTCTTGTTAGCCATCTGACTGCTCCACCGTTCGGTTGTAGACATGAACTACAAGACTCTACTTGGATTTATGTTCCCGTCCGAAGACTCTAGGGCATGCCGGTGGATGCGCGTCTTGCGGCAGGCCAGTCTCATTAATGCAGGCATAGCCGCAACGGCCGCGGCAAGCGACTGCCCACCCGTTCGCACCAGAAGATGAGACAAGGCGGTGGCACGCCATACCTGAGCGCGCAGGTCGGCGGCCAGGACTCGCTGGTAGGTTTCGGCGCTTGCGCCCGACAGGTACATCCCGGCGCAGCGATGGGCGCTGTGGAGGGCAATCGACATGCCATCGCCCGCAAAAGACGGAATGACCGCGGCCTGATCGCCCAATCGCCACACACCATCGGCCTGGCGGCGGATATAGCCATAAGGAATGGCGGCAATCGCCAGCGGCTTCGGCCATGCCGGCTGGGCGTGTAACAGGCGTTCGCCCAAGGGGGGCGACGCTTCGACCAGCCATGCCAGCAGCAGGGTCCAGTCTGCCCCGATGCGCTCCAGCGCGCGCCGCCGGATCAGCAGGCACAGATTGGCGCTTCCGTTCTCGATTGGCTCCAGCCCGGCATAGCCGCCTGGAAACAGCATCAGTTCCACGCAATGGCTAAGGCTTGCCTGCTGCACCGGATCCAACCTGAAGTGCATCTTGAAGCCGACGAGGTCGTTCTGCAAGCCCTGCGGACGCTTGTAACCGCGCAGATCATGCTTGCCCGTGCATAGGAACGCATCACGCGCCGTGATCATGCTATGCCCAGCACGCGCCTGCCAACCGTGACTTGGATCCTGGCCCGATGTCTTCGCGGATGATGGAGAGTCGAATTGGGTAAGTACGCTGACTTGGGTTCCACGCGTCACCGCTGCGCCAGCCTCCGCGGCCTTGCCCAGCACGGCTTCGTCCAAAACCCGGCGCGATAGCGACCAGGCGGCGAATGGCAGCGTGGTTTCCCCAACCAAGCCGCGCCGGTACAGGCGGACGGCCTGGATCGGGAAAGCGCCCATCGCGGGAAGATCAATCCCGAGCTGCGACAGGTAAGAGGTGGCTTCATGGCTGATGAACTCGCCGCACACCTTGTCGTGCGCGTGCGCTTCGCGTTCGATCAGCGTCACGGATTTTCCCGCCCGTGCGAGGTGAGTCGCTAGTGCCGCTCCGGCCAAGCCGCCGCCGATCACCAGCGCATCGGTCATGGCTTGACCCGTGACACGCACAAGCGGAACGGAAAGCGTTTTTCGATGCGCACCGACTGCATCGGCAGGTCCGCCTCGTGACACAGCCGCCGCCAGTCTTCGGGACGGAAGCTGCGCAGAATGGAGATCGGAC
>CALMVH010000192.1 GCA_937873165.1 uncultured Rhodospirillales bacterium | reverse complement strand
CCCGGGACGGCTCGTTTCAGCTGAACGCCACCGGCCAGATCGTCAAGGCCGACGGCTACCAGGTGCAGCCCGGCATGACGGTTCCGACCGACACCACCAATGTCACCATCAACTCGGCCGGTCAGGTTTACGCGACGGAGCAGGGCAAGGTAAACCCGACGCTGGTCGGCCAGTTCAATCTCGCCAACTTCGCCAATACCAACGGGCTGGCCGCGCAGGGCTCCAACCTGTTCCTGCAGACCGAAGCCTCGGGTGCGCCGACCACCGGGCAGGCGACCGTGTCGGGTTTCGGCAGCATCCTGCAGGGCGACGTCGAAAGCTCCAACGTCGATATCGTGACGGAGATGACGAACCTCATCACCGCACAGCGCGCCTACGAGATGAACTCGAAGGTCGTTTCGACCACGAACGAGATGCTCCAGACCCTCGGCCAGTTAAAGTCCTAAGGAGCCCGATCCATGCGCACCCTTCCCTTGATCCTTCTCGGAGTCAGCCTTGCGCTTCCGGCACATGCAGCCGCCCTCCGCGGCGCGGAAGTGCACGTGGCAAGCGACATCGTGACCTTGTCGGACCTGTTTACCGAGACAGGCGAGGCCGCCGCGACCGAAGTCGCCAAGGCGCCGCCTGCGGGCAAGACCATCCTGCTCGACGCGGGAACGCTGTTCGCCTACGCCCGCGCCAGCCATCTCGACTGGAAGCCGCGCGGCATGGGCGACAAGGTGATCGTGTTCCGCGATGGCGGTTCGGCCGCGCCCGCCGGGACCGTGAACGCCGCTAACCCGGTTGCCGATATCCCTACCATCATCGCACCCCTCAAGCTCGCATTGGCCGACAAGGGCGCTGGCGAGAAGCTGGCGATCACCCTGGACGGCGGCGACCAGATGCGCATCCTTGCGGGCATCGCCAAGGACACGCCGCTGGCGGTGGACGACATGAGTTTCGATAGCGCCCGGCACAAGTTCACCGCCACGCTGTCCGATGCCGCGACCGGACACCGCTATGCCGTGGCGGGGCACGCGGTGCAGCTGGTCGACGTACCGGTACCGGTGCGCCGGCTGGAGCAGAACGAAATCATTTCCGCGAACGACCTGACCACGGTCGAGCAGCGCGTCGATGAACTGCGTAGCGACACGGCGGCAAACGCTTCCGATCTGCTGGGCAAGCTCGTCAAGCGGCAGCTGGAAGCCAACATGCCGGTGCAGGAACGCTTCCTCGGCATGCCGGTGGTGATCAAGCGCGACGACCGCGTGACCATGGTGGTCAAAAGCGGCGGCATCGTGCTGACGGCCGAGGGCCGCGCCATGAACGATGCCGGCCTCGGCGAGACGGTGCGCATGATCAATGCCGCATCGAACAAGTCGGTAGAAGGCGTTGCGACGGGCGCCGGCACCGCCGAAGTCAGAACCGAAACCGCGATCGTGGCCGATGCTGTCGCGCGCACCATGACACGTTGAAGGAACCCGGATCATGAACAAGCCACGTATCCTGCGCTTCGTCACACTGTCCTTGATGGCCTCCGCCAGCCTGTGCGCCTGCAGCGGTGTGCAGGATCAGTTCGATCACCTCGACCAGCAGCCCAGCTTTTCCGCGACGACAAACCCGCAGAAGCAGCCGGGCTATGTGCCCGTCAGCATGCCGATGCCAGCGCCGCGTCCTGAGATCCGGCAGGCGAACTCGCTGTGGCAGTCGGGCATGCGCTCGTTCCTGAAAGACCAGCGCGCCCGCGCCATTGGCGACATCCTGACCGTGGTCGTGACTATCAACGATCAGGCGAACACCGATAACGAAACCACGCGCAACCGCACCACGACGGATGTGGCGAACATCAATGGATTGCTGGGCGCGCAGAGTTCCAGGCTGCTCGCGGGCGCCAATGTGACCAATGCCATCGACCTGCCCAGTGCGCAAAGCATGGCAAGCGTCGGCAAGGTACAGCGCACCGACACCGTTACCACCCGCGTCGGCGCCGAGGTCATCCAGATTCTGCCGAACGGCAACCTCGTGATCTCGGGCAAGCAGGAAACCCTGATCAATTTCGAGATGCGCCAGATCGGGATCACCGGCATCGTGCGGCCTGAAGACATCGCGAACGACGATACGATCACCTACGACAAGATCGCCGAGGCAAGAATTACCTATGCGGGCCGTGGCCAGCTGATGGATGTGCAGCAGCCGCGCTGGGGCCATCAGCTGCTGGACATATTGTTCCCGTTCTAAGCTTCAGGTGTGAAGCCGACGGGTATACGATCGATGTATGGCCCCTGAAATCTATACGTCATGGTTCCCGACATCCGTTCGGACCCCATCATACGGCAGGGTCGTGGTCGACGCTGCTGGCGAGAGGGTGGCGGGCGGCTGGAAGCCTGGCCTGTTCTTCGCCCTCGCCGCGGAGGAGGTGCCGGACTATGCCGGGGTTCTGCCGGGGTACAAGGGCGAGCGTCCTTCATCGACTGGTTTGGCAAGCCGCTTCGCATTCGAGGCAGAAAACGAGCGCCTCCGGCAGCGGCTCGATACAGGTCTTCTGTTTGTGGCGCAAAGCCAAGAAGGCCGGCGCCTGCTGAAGGCCACGAAGGCAAGCGGATACCGGATCGTGTTCGACCGCGCCTCGACCCAGGCGTTTTCTACCTGCGCCCTGTGCGATTATGAAAATCGGTTGATCCGCTTGTCGCCCGATCCAACGGTCAAGCCGGCTCTGCTAAGCCTCGCCCTGATTCAGGAAATGAAGCATGCCGAGGATCACGGAAACGGGTTGCGGCGGGACGCGACGCACACCCTGCGTTCCGCGACGAAAATAGATCGCGCCCTGGAAGCGTCCGGAACCGTCGCGGATGCGCGCTTCGTGGCCGAGGTGGGAATGGACCGGCCCGACGATCCACCCCACCGCTTCAGGCCGCCAGTCGCCGAACTGTTCGCGCAACTGTACCCCGAGGCTGCCAAGGCCGCCGTCGCCGCGATGCCGCATGCCTACACCGGCCGCTGGTCGCGATTTTCGCGCACCGTATTTCGCGCGTATTACGATAACGAACAGATACTGGCCGATGCTGACCGCGCGCTGCTCCAGAACGTGTTCGGCCCCGCCTTATCTGTTGCGGGTCACGGCGCCAGTGGTTCGGAAGGGGTACTCCGAACCCTGATGACGCGCGACAACGCCAGCCACGCATCCATCGCCGGCATCGTTTCCAGCGACGGGGTTAACTACCTGAAACGTGCGCGCTTCAATCTGGATAGCGACAGGATGTCCGGGCTGATGCCAGGCGCGGCAAGCGCCTATCTCGCCTTTGCCGGACGGGTCGTGAAACTGACTTCCGCGCGTTCGGAGCGGCCCGATTTCCGAATGCCGGCAGCCCCGGCCGCGACTCCGGAGCAGCCGTCGTTAATGAACGCCTGGTTGCGGCCGGTGACCCGCCTGTTTGCCTGGGTTCACGATCCGGGCACCTTGAGTCAGGCTCCAGTAGCGCCCGTTCAGGATCCGGCGGTACCGGTGATTGTCTTGCCGGATGGACTGCGGTCAGGCTCGGGTTTGCTCCAGGCCTTTGCCGAGGCCCACGCGCAAGCGCTGCATGTGCCGGGCAATGCACGCCGGACGTCGACAGAGCATCTGTTTCTGGCAATGACCGGGTTCATGCAGGCGAGCCCCGGCCAGACTGCCGTCGCGGCCTCCCGAAAGCTGGTCGATGCGGGGTTGCGCGCCCCGATCGCAGCGTTTCCCGCCGAGTATCTCTCGGATATCGCCAGCCGATTGCAGCAGGGCGTGCGAGCCGACACCATGGGCCGGGACGAGTTGTTCATACGCTCCGAACGGGCCTTGTTCGGCCATTGGCAAAAGCTGGCAGCCGCTGGTCTCGATCCGGTCGATGGAGCGTTGAAGGCGCGCGGACAACCGTCCAGGTGGGTTCCGGCCGATGCCGCGGTGCAGGCGGCGTGGCTGGGCCGTATCGTGGGCAAAATCGCCAACAAGCCAGCTGATAAAATAGCCCGCATCGCCAACGATGACATGGTGACCCTGTCGTACCAGCGCACGCTGGCGGCTGCCGCCCCTCCGCCCGTGCGGCCGTTGAACCTGCGGGACTTTTCAATTGCGCCGCGCGGCTTCATATACTGGTCATGACTTCGCCTGCACAATTGGATCGGACTTGAACGGCGCGCCTGACGATATCGTGCTGCATGGCCCCGATGCGTTTGCCGCCATGCGGCGTGCGGGGCGCCTGGCGGCGGAAGTGCTGGACTACATCGCGCCTTTCGTGGTGCCTGGGGCGGTGACCGAGCAGTTGGATTTCCTGTGCGAAGAGTTCATGCGCGATCACGGCTCGACGCCTGCCTGCCTGGGATACCGGGGCTACCCCAAAGCCACCTGCATCTCGGCAAACCATATCGTGTGCCACGGCATCCCCAGTGAAAAGCGCCTGGAGGATGGTGACATCGTCAACATCGACGTGACGGTGATCCTCGACGGCTGGTACGGCGATACCAGCCGCATGTACCTTGTCGGTGAAAACGTTTCCGTAAAGGCGCGCCGGCTGGTCGAGGTGACGTATCAATCCCTGATGCTGGGCGTTGCAGCCGTCAAGCCCGGTGCAACGCTGGGCGACGTAGGCCATGCCATCCAGTCCTTCGTGGAGCGGCAGCGGTTTTCGGTCGTGCGCGACTTTTGCGGCCATGGGGTCGGGCAGGTGTTCCACTCCGCGCCGTCCGTCCTGCATTACGGCAAGCCGGGCAGGGGCGTGCGGTTGGAGCCAGGCATGATCTTTACCATCGAACCGATGGTGAACGCCGGGCATTACGACGTGAAGATTTTAGCCGACGGCTGGACCGCTGTGACCCGCGACCGGTCCCTGTCGGCACAGTTCGAGCATTGCGTGGGGGTGACCGAGACCGGGGTGGAGATATTCACCCTGTCGCCAGCGGGGCATACAAAGCCGCCTTACAAGCTTTCCAGACAGTCGGATGTGTAACGGATCCTCACAGAGCCGGTCCGTGATGCTTTGATGATTTGGTAACTCGGTCTAACAGTGTCCGATGGACAATGACGAGCCCCCCGATCACGCAGGACACCGCCAGCGCTTGCGGGAGCGGTTCCTGACGACCGAGGGCACTGGCTTTGCCGATTACGAGTTGCTGGAACTGTTGCTGACGATCGCCATTCCGCGCCGCGACGTGAAGCCGCTGGCAAAGAGCCTCCTGAAGCGCTTCCGCGACTTCGCCGGGGTTGTATCCGCCAGCCAGACCGACCTCGCGGGCGTTGAAGGGGTGGGGCCCGGTACGATTGCGGCGCTGAAGCTGGTCCAGGCGGGATCGCTGCGCCTGTTGCGGCAGCAGGCCACCGACCGGCCGATCCTAAACTCGTGGCAACGATTGCAGGATTACCTTGCCGCTGACATGGCGCACAGGCAGATCGAGTATTTCCGCCTGCTGTTTCTCGACAAGCGCAACCACCTGATCGCCGACGAGATGCAGCAAAGCGGCACCATCGACCACACGCCGGTCTACCCGCGCGAGGTCGTCCGGCGGGCTCTTGAAGTGGGCGCCACCGCGCTTATCCTTGTGCACAACCATCCGAGCGGCGACCCGACGCCCAGCCGCGCCGATATCGAGATGACAAAGGACATCGTGCGGGCTCTTCAACCGGTCGGGGTTGTCGTCCATGACCATCTGATCGTTGGACGTTCCGGCACCACCAGCTTCAAGTCGCTGGAATTGCTTTAAAGGAGATTCCTTGCCCGACAGGACCGGCATCGAGTGGACGGACGCTACCTGGAATCCCTTGTCGGGCTGTTCGATCGTGTCGCCCGGCTGCACCAATTGTTATGCGATGAAGCTGGCGCATCGCTACACCGGCACGGCGCTGTACAAGGGCCTGACGCACGGCGTGAACGGCCATGCGGTCTGGACGGGCAAGATCGCGCTGAACGAGCGCATGCTGAACGCACCGCTTGGCTGGCAAAAACCCAGGCGGATCTTCGTCAATTCCATGAGCGACCTGTTCCACGAAGCCGTGGCGGACGAGACTATCGACCGGATTTTCAACGTGATGGGACGCGCCGGTCGTCACGTTTTCCAGGTGCTGACCAAGCGCGCGGACCGGATGGAGGCGTACATGGCGGCCCACACAGGGGACGTGCTGCCGAACCTGTGGCTGGGCGTATCCGTCGAGGATCAGGCGCGCGCGGACGAGCGCATTCCGCCCCTGATGCGCACGCGGGCCGCCATCCGCTTTCTCAGTTGCGAGCCGCTTCTGGAGGGGATCGATATCGCATCGTGGCTCGCCGCGGACTGTGGACCGGATTGGGTGATTGCAGGCGGGGAGAGCGGGCCGGAGGCAAGGCCGCCGCATCCTGCTTGGATCAGGTCCCTGCGCGAACAATGCCAGGCAACGGGCACCCGATTCTTCTTCAAGCAATGGGGCGAGTGGGGTCCGGCCGAGCATGGCATACCCGGTAAACTTTACCGCAGCCACGAGCCGCACGGCGTCAACCGCTACGGCAAGCGCACGGCCGGGCGCATGCTTGACGGCCGTACGTGGGACGAGTTGCCGATCGCTTGGCCGATCGACAGGAATGGCTGAGCGCCCCATCATTTTTTCTGCGCCCATGGTGCGGGCTTTGCTGGACGGCACGAAGACCCAGACCCGCCGCAAGGATGCTCGTGGCTGGGATGGCTTTATCGGCCGCTTCGAGCAGGAGGAGCCCTGCTTCCTGTGGGTCAAGGAAAATGTCTGGCGCGATCCTGCGCCGGGATTGTCCCCCTATGTCGCCGATACGCCCGTGCGCTGGGGGGTCATGAAAACCAGCCTGTGCATGCCGCGTCGCCTCAGCCGCTTGACCTTGCAGGTGACCGCGATCAGGCGGCAAAGACTGTACGAGATCGACCGGGCGGATGCCGAAGCGGAAGGTGTTGCGGCGACGAACGATCCGGTGGCGAGTTACCAGACGCTGTGGTCGCAGCTGCACGGCGCGGACTCCTGGAACCGCAATCCCGATATCCTGGCTTTTACCTTCAAGATTGTGCGCTGAATCGAAGACGGCAGGGATCATTTCCAGATTTTGGATGTTCAATCACGGTAAACAAAATGTAACCATAATTTGCCGATATTCTGGCGTGGAATTTGCATCGACTTGTCCAATCCTCGACGACAGGCTTGCAATTGCGCGGCAGGCTGATACACGGAGCACCCTATGCAGATCGCCCAGACACAACCGCAGACTCTGATGATGCAGCAGAGCGTCGCCCAAGGCGCGCACCTGGCGGTCTTGAACAAACATCCCGAGCTGTCCCAGGATAGGCAGCCTGCCAAGCCGGCAGCCTCGCCGCGTGCCTCAAGCCATCCGGACAACAGCATCGATATTCTCGTTTAAGGGTCATTTGTCATGTCCGATGCCGTTCTGGTTGCCGGCGGCGCCGGTTACATAGGCTCTCATGTCGCGAAAGCGCTGGATGGGGCAGGCTACAAGCCGGTGGTGCTCGATGATCTGTCCGCGGGCAAGCAGGATTTCGTCGGCTGGGGACCGTTCTATCGCGCCGCCGTTACCGACACTTCCGTGGTCGCGCAGGCCGTTCGGGAACATAGCATACGAGCTGTTATCGACTTGGCGGGATCGATCGAGGTTGCCGAGTCTGTTCGTGACCCGCTGAAGTTCTATGACAATAACGCTTCCGCCAAGACCTCCTTCCTGCGCACGCTCAGCGCCAACGGGGTGACGGCGTTCGTGTTTTCCTCCACCGCCGCCGTGTATGGCGAGCCGGTAACCGTTCCAATCCCCGAGGATCACCCGAAGCAGCCAAAAAATCCCTATGGCTGGACCAAGCTGATGTTCGAGCAAATCC
>CALMVH010000191.1 GCA_937873165.1 uncultured Rhodospirillales bacterium | reverse complement strand
CGACAAGGTTCTGATCTCCACCAAGGCGACCTTCCGGGCGGGCGACGGACCCAACGACGTGGGATCGTCGCGATTTCACCTCCTGCAAGCGGTCGACGGCAGCCTGAAGCGGTTGGGCACAGATTACATCGACCTGTTTCAATTGCATGGCTTCGATGCCATGACCCCCGTCGAGGAAACCCTGAAGACGTTGGATAGCCTGATCGACGCGGGCAAGATACGTTACATCGGCGTTTCGAACTTTTCCGGCTGGCACCTGATGAAGTCGCTGGCGGCGGCCGACCGCTACGGGCTGTCGCGCTACGTCGCGAACCAGACCTATTACTCGCTGATCGGGCGCGATTACGAATGGGAACTGATGCCGCTCGGCCTCGACCAAGGCATAGGCGCGGTGGTGTGGAGCCCGCTTGGCTGGGGCCGCCTCACAGGCAAGATCCGCCGGGGGCAGCCAAAGCCCGAGGTGAGCCGCCTGCCCGCGACCGCCGATTACGGCCCGCCTGTCGACGAGGAATACTTGTACAAGGTCGTGGATGCGCTGGACCAGGTCGTCGCCGAGACAGGCAAGACCGTACCGCAGATCGCGCTCAACTGGCTGCTGCAGCGCCCCACCGTCTCAACGGTCGTGATCGGCGCCCGCAACGAGGAACAGTTGCGGCAAAACCTGGGTGCCGTGGGTTGGAACCTGACGGCTGAACAAGTAGCCAGGCTGGACGCGGCCAGCGCTCCGGTAAAGGCGTATCCTTACTGGCACCAGGCGGGATTTGCTGAACGCAATCCATTTCCGGCCGAAACCAAGTAAGGATTGTTCAAGGTTCCAGATAGTCGTTTCCATCCGGAATAAGCTTCGGTAATACCAAGGCACTCTCCCGGTCCTTACTTTTACGGAACCTCGATGCAAGCTGTTGATGCCGTCTCTACCTCGACAATTTGCATCGGTGCCGGCCCTGCTTGCCTGACGGCTGCCTACACGTTGAGCAAGGCCGGTGCCGACGTGACGGTGCTGGAACAGGATCCGGTCTATGTCGGCGGCATTTCCCGCACGGTCAATTACAAGGGCTTCCTGTTCGACATCGGCGGCCATCGTTTTTTCTCAAAATCGGATCGCATCGACAAGCTGTGGGATGAGTTGCTGGGCAATGAATTCCTCCAGCGTCCACGCAAGTCGCGCATCTATTATCGGCGCCGCTTGTTCGACTACCCGCTGAAGGCTTCGAACGCCTTGAAGCAGTTGGGCGTCTTCGAGGCAGTGCTGTGCGTGTTGTCCTATGGCAAGGCGCGGCTGATTCCCAACAAGAGCCCGCGAAACTTCGAGGAATGGGTCGTCAACCAGTTCGGGCGCCGGCTGTTTTCCATTTTCTTCCGGACCTATACAGAAAAGGTCTGGGGCATGAAGTGTACCGAGATATCGGCCGACTGGGCGGCGCAGCGCATCAAGGGGCTGTCGCTCGGCAAGGCCATCTGGTACGCGCTGGTCCCGCAGAAGAAAAAGCCGGGCGGACCGGTGATCAAGACCCTGATCGATACGTTCAAGTATCCACGCCGCGGGCCGGGCATGATGTGGGATGCAGCCGCCGCCAAGATCAAGGTCAATGGTGGCGAGGTGCTGATGGGGCACTCGGTAACCGGCGCTGCGTGGGACGAAGCCAGCCAGATGTGGACGGTCATGGCGAAAGTGCAGGACGGCAGCCAGAAACGCTTCACGGCGCGGCACCTTATCTCGTCGGCGGCCATTCGCGACCTGATTCCGGCGCTTGTCCCCAAGGTCGGGCCGGATGTGGTGGCTGCTGCCAATGCCTTGCGTTACCGCGATTTCATGGTGGTGGCGCTGGTGGTCAAGGACCGGAACGTCTTCGACGACAACTGGATCTATATCCACGACCCCGATGTAAAGGTCGGGCGCATTCAGAACTTCAAGTCGTGGTCGCCGGAACTGGTTCCCGACCCGGCGCTGAACTGCTACGGCCTGGAATATTTCTGCTTCGACGGCGACGACCTCTGGAATTCGAGCGACGAGGCCCTGATCGCGCTTGGCCGTGACGAACTGGTCAAGCTGAAATTGGCGAACGCCGAGGACATCGTCGATGGCGCCGTGGTGCGGCAGCACAAGGCTTATCCGGTTTACGACGACATGTACCAGACCCATGTCGATACGATCACGCGCGGCCTGGAAAAGCTGTTTCCGACCCTGCACCTGATCGGCCGCAACGGCATGCACAAGTACAATAACCAGGATCATGCCATGATGACGGGGCTTCTGGTGGCCGAAAACATCGTCGCGGGGCAGAAGGTGTACGATCCCTGGCACGTCAACCAGGACGCCGAATACCACGAGGAAGGCTATCATCCAAAGGACGAAGGCGGCCGCCTGGTGCCTCGGAAGGTGTATGCTGAAAAGGACTGATCCCAGTCGGTCGATCTTGTACGAAGTTTAAGAGGTAGGAGCCCCTATGCAAACCCGCGCTCTTGGAAAATCCGGCATCCAGCTTCCCGCAATCGTGCTGGGCGGCAACGTCTTTGGGTGGACGGCCGATGAATCGACATCGTTCCGTATTCTGGACCGCGCTGTCGCCGCGGGACTGAACGCCATCGACACCGCGGACGTGTATACCAAGTGGATTGCCGGTCATCAGGGCGGCGAGTCCGAGACGATCATAGGCAAATGGTTGAAGGAAACCGGCAACCGGCAGCGCGTGGTGATCGCCACCAAGGTCGGGATGGAGTTGGGCCCTGATCGGAAGGGCTTGTCGGCAGGGTGGATCACCCAAGCGGTCGAGGACTCGCTTCGCCGTTTGCAGACCGACTACATCGATTTGTACCAGTCGCACCGCGATGATGAAGACACGCCGCTGGAGGAAACGCTGGGCGCTTTCGCCAGGCTGATCGAGCAGGGCAAAGTCAGGGCCATCGGGGCATCGAACTATACGGCCGAACGCCTCGCCGCCGCGCTGCACACCAGCGAGACACTGGGCTTGCCTCGGTTCGAGTCCCTGCAGCCGCATTACAACCTAGTCGAACGGGCCTTGTTCGAGGGCGATCTGCATCAGGTCTGCCGCGATCACGATCTGGGTGTCATACCTTACTATGCGCTGGCGGCCGGCTTTCTTACGGGCAAGTACCGGTCGGCTGCGGATGTGGGTGACAGTGCCAGGGCCAAGCGCGTCGAGATGTACCTGAACGAACGCGGACAAAAGGTTCTGGCGGCGCTGGACTGCATCGCCCATGCCCACAACGCCAAGCCGGGGCAGGTCGCCATCGCGTGGCTGGCGGCCCGGCCAGGCATCACCGCCCCGATCGCCAGCGCCACCAGCATCGCGCAGCTGGATGAGCTGATCGATGCCGCCAACCTGGCCCTAAAGGAAGACGAGATAGACGCGCTGGATCAAGCAAGCGCGTAAGGGTCCGGTTGGCGAACCGCCGTCGCTACCGCCTGCCCCGCGAAGTGTCGGGTCAGGTTTTCCATGACCAGGTCCGTCATCGCGTCGCGGGTTTCGTGCGTGGCGCTGCCCAGATGCGGGAACAGCACGGTATTGCCCAGGCCGGCAAAGTCCTGGTGGATGTGTGGCTCGTTCTCGAACACGTCGAGGCCCGCGCCCGCGATGCCGCCCGTTTGTAAGGCTTTTATCAAGGCCGCCTCGGCTATCACCGAGCCCCGAGCGATGTTGATCAGGATACCCGAAGGGCCAAGCGCCGCCAGCACGTCGGCGTTTACCACGCCCCGTGTCGATGCGCCGCCCGGCATGGCAAGAATCAGGACGTCGGCTTCACCCGCCAGGGTGATAAGCTCGGGCACGTGTCGATATGGGACCTCCGGCTTGGGGCGCGGTCCGGTCCAGGCAATCGCCATTCCGAATGCTTCCGCGCGCCCGGCGATTGCCTGGCCGATCCGGCCCATGCCGGCGATGCCGCACAGCGTTCCCCCCCGGCCCCGCCCGAGCGGCAACCCGCCGGTCGGCCATTAGCCCGCGCGCCCGAAGCCGG
>CALMVH010000190.1 GCA_937873165.1 uncultured Rhodospirillales bacterium | reverse complement strand
GATCGATCCGGCGCCTCTTGAGGGGCGGTGGATATTTCGGCAGCCCAAAACCCGACAGGTTCAGACGCGGCGACAACGGCGACACGAGGGCCAGCTTGTCATTGACAATCCCTAACTGTTTCGGGCTAAGCCAATGCCGATCGAGCAGCTGCTCCCGGAAAGAGCCAAGCAATTGTGAAGACCAGGTATCGAGTGCGCCGCTCGTACAGCAGCGGTCGATCATGCGCAACGCAGCATAGGCGTGAGAGACCGTTTTCTCGCCTTCGCGGGGGTTATGGCGCGAGGCTGCCTCCATTCCCTTCAGAACCGGGGCAAGCAAGGCATCGCCTATCTGGTCCCGGCGCCATGCGGCAAGCGCGGCTTGGATCGGCTGGTAACCGTCGCGTTTGAGCCCATCACGCATGAGCACGTATTCGATCCCCCGTTGCTGCGGCGAAATACCGTCCTCAACGATCTGCCGGCCCGGCCCCGCGCCCGCAAGACCGCCCGTGACCGCCCGGGTGAGGTCGGGAACGGGATAGTCCGCCTTTCTGCCAAATCGAGCGGCGCAGTCGGCACCAGCCGGCTGCTGCCCCTTTTCAGGATGCAGCATGATAAAACCGATGCCGCTTGCCAAGCCATGATTACAAAAGGCGCAACATTGATGGCTGGTAAAATCCCTCTTCAGTATTCGAAACCCGGCGGACTTTACCTCGACACGTTCATGGAAAGGACGGCTTCTGGAGCCGTCCTTCCCAGACCTGCCAGCAGGGTCAGTGGTCGCCGTCTTCGCCTTCATGATGATCGTGTTTTGACATCATGGGACCATGCTTGTCCATACGGCCTTCCGGACTATGATGCCATTCCCCGAAGTGGTCGAACTCCTGCTTCTGGTCGCTGGACAGCTGGCCATACAAGGTTTCCAGCGGCCCGCGCGAGGCATGAAGCTCATCCAGCTTCGCTTGCAGCATGGTCTCGATGTGGCTTTCCTGATCCAGGATCGACGGCGCATTGTTGTCGCCATGCATCATGGACTTGTCGCCAAGGCATGTATCGCGTTCCTTCGCCGCCGAGTCCAGTTCGACCTTCGACCACGCATCCCACGCCGCCTGCTGCTTGTCGGTGATGCCGAGCTTCGCCTGCAAATAGGCGATCTTGCCGAAGGCGTGCGCGTAATGATCGGTACACATCTCGGCATGGCCGGTAGCCGAATCCATATCCTTGTGATCGTCGGCAAACGCCCCGCCCGCCATCAGCATCAGGGGCAGCGCGAGGATCGAGGCAGTCATCTTTTTCATTGGAACGGGTCTCCGTTAAGGTTCGTCGGTTCTTGTACGGAGGGAGCCGGGAAAATAATGCGTTCCTTTCCTGCTCCCCTGCCCGGATCAGTCGCACTTCTTCCTGTTATACAGTTCCATCAGGTGCTGCTTGCGCTGTTGCGCCATCGCCTTGGTGTTTTGCTGCTGCTGCGCCTCGCTCCCGGTGTTCGTAAGGCCGGAGTTCGATCCTAATATAGACGAGATGGTCGAGTCGAGGTATGGGCTGGACGTCGCATGGGAGACCGCATCCTGTTGCGCGGCATTCAATGCCGCCTTCTGCCCCGCGTTCAGGACCGCGGTCGTCGCCTTATCTTGCATGCTGCCGGATCCGGTGGCCGCGCCAGCGATAATTTGGTCCATGCTGGCCATCTGCGCCTCCAGCCCATCGCACGAAAGCTGCCGGTCGCCGGGCTGGATGGTCGAGATCACAGGCGCCGACGGAGCGGTTCCCGTCAGGCCTTGCATCGAGCTGCAGGCCGATACCGACACAAGAAGGCCTGCGAGGACAGCCCGGCTTCGAATTGGGTGAGATGACATCGAACAACCTTTTATAAAATTATGCTTCACCGAAACACATACAGTTCCTGGCAACGCAGTTCTACAAAAATTTCTTATGATTTATCGTCGAGCTTGTTCGGAAATGTCTTACTTGTCATCACTCATCTTCAAGGCGGCGATGAACGCGGACTGGGGAATCTCCACTTCGCCGAACTGACGCATACGCTTCTTGCCTTCCTTCTGCTTGTCCAGCAGCTTTCGCTTGCGGCTGATGTCGCCGCCGTAGCATTTCGCGGTCACGTCCTTGCTCATGGCTGACAATGACTCGCGTGCGATGATGCGCCCGCCGATCGCTGCCTGGATGGCGATCTTGAACAACTGGCGCGGGATCAGCTCCTTCAGGCGCTCGCACATGCCGCGCCCGCGCCGGTCGGCTTGGCTGCGGTGCACGACCATCGACAGGGCGTCCACCTCCTCGGCGTTCACCAGGATGGTCATCAGCACCAGGTCGCCCTCACGGTAGCTGTCCATGTTGTAGTCGAAGCTGGCGTAGCCCCGGCTGATCGATTTCAGCCGGTCGTAGAAGTCGAACACCACCTCGTTCAGCGGCAGCAGGTAGACCAGCATGGCGCGCGCGCCGACATAGGTCAGCTCCACCTGTTCGCACCTGCGTTCCTGGCACAGCTGCAGGATGCCGCCGATGTATTCGTCGGGCAGCAGGAT
>CALMVH010000189.1:1109-3946 GCA_937873165.1 uncultured Rhodospirillales bacterium | reverse complement strand
CATGCGCGGACGCCCCCTCAGGACGGCGCAGCAGTGCGACGACCTGCGACTGCTTGGATGCGAGCTTTACCGCTGGCTCTGCTGCCGGCAAAACCTCGGCAACGGGCGTGAAGGCCAGCGCGTCGGCTTCAGGCAATGCCTCAGGCGTAGGCATGACGATAAGGGTGGGTTTCTTACGAGTAGCTTTTGCTGCGGTCATAATCTGTCTCCAGTAAAGGGAGCCGAACCATTCGACCCCGTACTGAGACAAGCCCGGAACTACCCAGGCGCACGACCATTCACGCTCCGAACGAAGGCGAAGTCCAGTCATTGGTGACGGCTAGGTCGCCAATTCAGCTCCGATGCGCTGCCATTCTCAAGTTCGCATCGTGATCGCCCAGCCATGCAGTTTATGGGTGGGAGAGTTTTGCACGGTGGTGCCCGAAAGCGGCGCGAAGTGCGGGCTTTTTCCAGGCCGCTTTTCCCAAGATGTTGAAAATCAGGCCGTATGGTGCAATTTCAGGCGGCGCGTCTCTGTTTACGGTTTGCGGGAAAATTCGGCTCGGTTCGAGCGACAAATCAGAAGCCGAGCAACGCTTCCTGCTCAACCCAGCTGACCGGAATAGTTTCCAGCCGCGAGAACGTCTTTACCGTCAGATCTGCTGGCTGCCGCCCTTCGACGATCGCCTGAACGATCTTCGGGCTTAGCATGGCTAGCTTGACCAGCTGGCTGACGCGGCCGCTGCTGATGCCATTGCGCTTCGCGATCTCCGACAGGTTCGCAACGGCACCGCTGGTCAGCTGATCAAACCACATTCGCCCCTTGGCGACCGCTAAAAGCAACACCGGATCGATGTTACCGGGTCCGTTATCGAGCACGACCCGCATCTCGACACCGCGGCGGCGCATCTTGATCGGAACATGATGCTTCAGAGTTGGCCCGTCTGGCACCAGCGAAGCCAAACAGATCGTCAGAGTGAGACCCACTGATGCGATTTCCACCCTCTCGATCAGGCGAACGGTGTCCTGAGCAGATCGTCTCCCGATCGTCGCCACAGTATCGGAGAATCTTTCGAACGGCAGACCAGCCTCGCGCCAGGCGGAAGCAAGCAGCGCCTGATCATCAAACAGGCGGTCAGTCGCGGCAACCACCATCTTCTCGAAGGCCGGTGCTGGCAGCCGCCATCCCTTACGCGTGTCGCACGGATCACGCGCCGTCAAATAGTGCGAAATGTAATAACGGTATCGCCGACCTTGCTTCTGCGCATGGGTAGGCACCAATCGATCGCCGGCATCGTCGAACAGCTTGTCCGCCAAAGCAGCCGGATTTCGAAGCAGCTGCCGCTCCTTGGTACCCTGGCGATTGCGCTCGAGCCGTGCTTGCGTTTCATCCCAGAGCGCCTGATCGATGATCGGCTGATGCAGTCCCGAATGGCACACGCTTTTATGGCGGATCTGACCGATATAGAGAGGGTTCCTAAGCATCGCGTACAGATTACCACTCGAAATCGGTACGCCGCCGAACAAGTTCCCGTCTTCCAGAATCCGTCGTTTGGAAACGATGCCGCGCTGGCCGAGTTCGTGCTTGAGCCTCTGCACAGAGTTTAACTGATTGTAGAGACCAAAGATCGTGCGGATGGTTTCTGCCTCCTCAGGATTTATGACCAGTGTGCGGCCGCTTCGCTCGTATCCCAATGGCGTTAGGCCGCCCATCCACATGCCCTTGCGCTTGGAGGCGGCAATCTTGTCTCGGACGCGTTCGCCGATCACCTCGCGTTCGAATTGCGCGAAGGATAGCAGTATGTTCAGCGTCAGCCGGCCCATGGACGTTGTTGTGTTGAACTGCTGGGTCACCGCAACGAAGGTGACGTTGTGCCGGTCAAACAGCTCCACCAGCTTGGCGAAGTCTGACAATGAGCGCGTCAGCCGATCCACCTTGTACACCACCACCGTGTCGATGACGCCCATGGCGATGTCGGCCATCAGGCCTTTCAGCCCAGGCCTGTCCATCGTACCGCCTGAGATGCCACCATCATCGTAGGCGGTCGCGATCAGTGTCCAACCCTCGCCCGCCTGGCTACGGACGAAGGCTTCGCAGGCCTCTCGCTGAGCATGAAGCGAGTTGAACTCCTGCTCCAGCCCGTCCTCAGACGATTTGCGAGTGTAGACGGCGCAGCGCCGTATCTGTCGCTCAGGCTTTGCCATGATGTCTCAACCCGAAGAAATCCGGCCCTGAGCGATGGATGCCGCTGATCTGGCGGGCAACCGCCGACAACGATCGGTACCGCCGGTCCTGGTACATGACGCCACCGTCCACCATCGTAACGTGATGCGTGATGCCCTGCCATTCGCGCAGCAGGACCGTTCCGAGTTTCAGCTTACGCGCCGGACCAGCCCCCGGCGCTCCGGCCGCCGTTCTTTCGAGATAACGCTTTCCTGCGAGGGGCAAGCCGCCGAGCGCTTGCTCCTGCATCCGGTAGGCTACCGCGCCGATCAGCATCAGCCGGGAGATTCGGCTCGATGGTACGGTCCCATACAGGTCGCGCCAGCGCGCCCGCAGTTCGTCCAAGCTGAGGTGGGAAAGCCCCGCCAGTTCCCTGGCGAGGCTCTCCTCTTTGCGGATCCGGCCCATCAAGCCTGCACCTTGTAGACCAGGCCGGTCTCGGTCTTTTCCGAGAGAACCGTCAGGCCCAGCTTCTTCTTGACCGTACCCGAAATGAACCCTCGGACGCTGTGCGCCTGCCACCCGGTAGCTTGCTGGATGGTGTGGACGGTTGTGCCTTGCCGGAGCAGCTCGATCACCTCAGCCTGCTTGCTGGGTTTTGCCTTAGGCTGGTCAACAACAGCTTCCGGTGGTT
>CALMVH010000189.1:0-1099 GCA_937873165.1 uncultured Rhodospirillales bacterium | reverse complement strand
AGTTTCTGACGTGGCATATTAAGCTCCGTGATTTTCGGGCTTGACCTACTCAGGCCCGTCACCAGAGCAAGCCCGGAACTCGTCCAGGCGCAGAGTCACTCACGCTCTTCCAGTAGGGGAAGTCCAGTCCTTCTTACGCCAGCTGTTCTCTTCCCTAATTTTCCTCAATCTTCTATATGGCTTACAAACGCGAATCGAAGTGAGCGCATGACCGACGAAGTCCTGACAATTCGGGAGGTGGCGGAGCTTCTTAAGCTCAATGAGAAGACAGCATATAAGCTGGCCCTTGGGGGCGAGATTCCCGGCTTTAAGGTCGGCGGATCGTGGCGCTTCGAGCGGCAGGCGATCGCAAGCTGGATCAAGCGAAAAGTCGAGGAGCAACAGAAAGGCACCACCGGCATGAAGGCCGGTGCAGAGGACGTATGAACGCCGTCGAGATCGAGGAAGCCATATCAGCGCTTGCCGATCTGCAATTCGACGGCGGCGAATTCCCGTTCGCCTTCCTGCAAGCCTTCGGGAACAAGGACGCCACGATCAAGCGGCTGCGCGCCGGATCGACTAACGCATCCGACCTGCCCGGCGGCGTGCTGCAACGGAACAACGTCCACATCGCCGTCGCCGCACAGGGCTCGGTGACGCAGACCCTGGCCGCGCTGCGAGCCAGCCCCGCCACCGCAAAGGCCAAGGCCAAGGCCAAATTTATTCTGGCGACAGATGGAGAGACCTTTGAGGCTGAGGACGTGGACAACGGCGAAACTGTCGCCTGCCCCTATGCCGACTTCCCAAACCATTTCGGCTTCTTCCTGCCCTTGGCCGGCATCAGCACGGTCAAGCAAATTCGCGAAAGCTCCTTCGACATCCGAGCGACCGGCCGTTTGAACCGGCTGTATGTTGAGTTGTTGAAGGACAATCCCGATTGGAGCACGGCCGACCGCCGCCCGGACATGAATCATTTCATGGCCCGGCTGATCTTCTGCTTCTTCGCGGAAGACACCGACATCTTCAACGGCGAGGGCCTGTTCACCGCCACCATTGAGCAAATGAGCGCGCGAGACTCGTCCAATACCCATGAGGTCATCGGCGAATTGTTCCGCGCCAT
>CALMVH010000188.1 GCA_937873165.1 uncultured Rhodospirillales bacterium | reverse complement strand
GCTCCGGGGACCGCCAGCGTCAGGCCGTTCGACAAATCGGACGGCCGCCCGCGGATCGCTATCGTCATCACCGGTCTTGGCCCATCGCCGCAGAGCGCGCATGCCGCCATCGAACTGCCGCCGGAAGTCACGCTGGCTTTCCTGCCCTCGTCCACCGAAACGCCCCCGCTTGCGGAACAGGCCCGGGTCGCCGGGCATGAAATCCTGCTGGACATTCCCATGGAACCTTCGAACTATCCCGACGACGATCCAGGACCCGAGGCCCTGATGCTCAACAACAGCGATACCGAAAACCTGAAACGCCTGGACTGGAATCTCGCCCGTGTCGCCAGCTACGCTGGTGTTGTCAACTTCATGGGGTCGCGCTTCACGACCGCCGAGGTCAAGCTGGCCCCGGTCCTGAGCGAACTGCACGACAAAGGCCTGATGATCGTGGATACGCGCGAAAACCCGCTGACGTCGGTGCCGGGCCTCGCCCGCGAGCTGAAGGTTCCCTATGCGGTGGCGGACATAACCATCGACGCGCAGGCGGCACGGGACTCTATCGACCAAAACTTTGCGAAGCTGGAAGACATCGCGCGCAAGAATGGCAAGGCCACCGGCGTGGCGGGAACCTATCCCGTGACCTTCGAGCGTTTGTCGGAATGGGCGCGGTCGCTGCCCTCGAAAGGCATCGCGCTCGCCCCTGTTTCCGCCGTGGTAATGGCACCGAAATGACAGACCAACCTCCCGCCCAATACCGCCGCAATGTCGGGATCGCCGTCTTCAACCGGAAGGGCCTTGTGCTTCTGGCGGAACGCCACGATACGGCAGGCGCCTGGCAGATGCCGCAAGGCGGGCTGGACGCGGGCGAAGATCCTTGGACGGCGGCCTTGCGAGAACTGAAGGAAGAGATCGGCACCGACCGCGTTTCGCGCTTGGGCGAAGTGGAAGCGTGGCTGCGCTACGATTACCCGGCGGACCACCACCAGAACCACAAGAAGCGCTATCGCGGTCAGGAGCAGAAATGGTTCGCGGTGCGCTTCGAGGGCGATGAAGCGGACATCGACCTGACAGCCGGCCCGGAAATCGAGTTCTCCCGCTGGCGTTGGGCAAGCCTGACCGAGGCGGTCCAAGGCATCGTGGACTTCAAGCGCGCGGTGTACGAGGAGATGGCAAAGGCATTCGCGCGGTTCGAAAGTGGCCATGACTGAACGGGACCTCCTGCGCAAGCAGTTCATCGACCGCTGCGGCTGGGCCGGTGCGACGATCGAACCCCTGGTCGCCGATGCCTCGTTCCGGCGCTACTTCCGCCTGAACGGTAATGGTGTCAGCGCGATGGTCATGGATGCGCCGCCCGACAAGGGAGAGGACGTCAGGCCGTTTTTGTTGGTCGACCGGCATCTGCGCGCCTTGGGCCTGACCGCACCCGAAATCCTGGATTCGGATGACGACACCGGGTTCCTGCTGTTGGAAGATTTTGGGGACGCGACGTTCACCCGCCTGCTGGCAGCGGGGCACGACGAAGCCGATCTTTACCGGTTGGCGACCGACGTACTGGCGCATCTGCACACTCATCCGGACGCGTCGGGCATCGCGGTAGGGACCTACGATCCCGAACTGATGATCGATAAAGCCTGCCTGTTCATCGACTGGTACCTGCCCGACCTGACAGGGCATCCCGCCCCAGAGGAATGCCGTGCCGGCTTTACCGCGGCATGGCACTCGATCTTCGAGAGCCTGCCTCCGCCGCAGGTCAGTCTTGTGCTGCGTGACTACCACTTCGACAATTTGATGCGGCTGGACGGCCGCGCCGGCGTGGCGGCATGCGGCCTGCTGGACTTCCAGGATGCTTTGAAAGGTCCCGCAGCTTACGACTTGGCGACATTGCTGGTCAACGAACGGCGGGACGTGCCGGCTGACATCGCGCACACGATGCTGGAACGGTACCTGAGGTCCGTCCCTGTCAATGACGGGTTCCTGCCGTGGTACAACGCCTGCGCCCTGCAAAGGCAGGTTCGCGTCATGGGTATTTTCACCAGGCTGTCGAACCGGGATGGAAAGCATGGATACCGTGCCCATTTGCCGCGCCTGACGCGACATCTTCTCGCCAGCTTGCAAACCCGCGAGGCCGCTCCCTTGGCCGCGTGGGCCGAAAGATGGTTGCCGCCCCTCAGCCTCCGTTGAAGGCGAAGTCGCCCGCGACCCGGCGGGACGGCGGAACCGCGGTGCGAAGCAGGCCGGAAGCGATTACCTGACCATCGACTTGTGCGACTGTGCCAATGACCCCCTCATGGCCAGCCACAACGACCATTTGGCCTGGGGAAACGTCGTGCTTTGCCGGCATGGCGATGGCGACGCCCACAAGTCCCAGAGCGATCATCGCGGGGCGGATCATCTTTTTCATCGACGGGTTCGCGGAGGGAGGCTTACGGCTTGCGAGCGACATCTGTTTAGGTCCTTGGTGCTTGGCTTGCGTGTTGGTAGACGCACTATGGATGCCGGAATATGACCATTTAAGGGCTTGGCGGGTTCACTCTGGACATGCATTGCAATGTGTCGCTTTCTGGCACCGTTCGTTGATTATTTCTTGAGCAGCCGAGGAAATTATGCCCGTTCTCGCGTCACGCCTGTCCCGCGTCAAACCCTCCTCCACCTTTGCCGTCACCAAGAAAGCCGCGGAGCTGAAGGCCGCCGGCCGCGACGTGATCGGCCTGGGATTCGGCGAACCCGATTTCGACACGCCCGACTGGGTCAAGGAGGCCGCCTACGCGGCGATGAAAAAGGGCCAAACGAAATATACCGACGTCGAGGGCACCAGGGAGTTGAAGCAGGCGATCATCGCGAAGTTTCAGCGCGAGAACAACCTGACCTACAAGCCGGAGGAGATCATCGTTTCCACCGGCGGCAAGCAGGTAATCTACAACGCCTTCATGGCGACGCTGGATGCGGGCGACGAGGTCGTGATGGCCGCGCCCTATTGGGTTTCGTACCCCGACATGGTGCTGCTGGCCGAAGGCACGCCCGTGATCGTGCCCTGCAGCGCCGACAACGATTTCAAGCTGAAGCCGGAGGACCTGGACAAGGCGATTACGCCCAGGACGAAATGGGTGCTGCTGAACAGCCCCAGCAATCCGACCGGCTGCGCCTATACCACGGCGGAGATGAAGGCGCTGACCGACGTGCTGCTGAAGCACCCGCATGTCTACGTGATGACCGACGACATCTACGAGCACCTGGTCTACGACGGGTTCGCGTTCTCGACCCCCGCCGAGATCGAGCCGCAGCTGAAGGCGCGCACCCTGACCATCAACGGCGTATCCAAGGCCTACGCCATGACCGGCTGGCGCATCGGCTATGCGGGCGGACCGGCGGAAATCATCAAGGGCATGAGCAAGGTGCAGAGCCAGAGCACCTCCAACGCGTCCTCCATCAGCCAGGCGGCGGCGGTCGAGGCGCTGAACGGCGACCAGACGTTTCTGAAAGGCTGGGTGGAAGAGTTCCAGAAGCGGCGCGACCTGGTCGTTGACCTGCTGAACCAGACGCCGGGCCTGACCTGCCACAAGCCCGAGGGAGCCTTCTACGTTTACCCCTCGTGCGCGGGCTGCATCGGCAAGACCACGCCGGATGGCAAGATCATCGCCAGCGACGAGGATTTCGTGACCTACCTTTTGGAAAGCGAAGGGGTCGCCGTGGTGCATGGCGCGGCATTCGGGCTGGAGCCGTTCTTCCGCATCAGCTACGCAACATCGACGGACGTGCTGGCGGGGGCCCCCCGCCGGGACCCCCACGCCCGGGGCGC
>CALMVH010000187.1 GCA_937873165.1 uncultured Rhodospirillales bacterium | reverse complement strand
GCCGAACAGCCCGATGAAGGGCGAGGCGGTGGCGACGATGGCGAGCACGCCCAAGCCCTCCTCAACCTTGCGGCCCTCCCGCGCGATGACGCTGTCCAGCGCCTTGTCGATGCGGCCGATGGCGAGCGCCTTCTGGGTGTCGGTCAGGCCGCCCCGTACCGTGCGGGTGGCGCGCCATTCCCGAAGCGCCGCCTGCAGCATCTTCGGCAGGGGCTCGGCGGGGTCTTCGCCGACCTCGGCGGCGATCTCCTCCAGCGGACGGCCGGAGTTGACGGCGCCCTCGAAGCCGTCGGCGGCGCGGTTGGCGCGGCCGAGCCGGATGGCCTTGTCCAGGATCACCGCCCAGGACCAGAGCGAGGCCAGGATCAGGCCCAGGATCACGCCCTTGCGCGTCTTGACGCCATGCATCGCGGTCATCGCAAGACCGGTCAGCAACAGAGGCGTCGTGAACAGCCAGTCGACGTAACGCGCAAAATAGATGTTCTTGCTGCCGTTCGACCCATCCGTCAGGTGGATGACAACGCTGCCCTCGCCCGTGACCATGGCGAAGTAGCTGAAGGCGGCGATGATCGGCACCAGGCCGCTGATGATCGTGTGCGTCTGCTCGGCGCCGGTGCGCTGCTTCCCCATGACCAGAATGACGGCCGCGCCGATCGCCATGCCGAATACGCCGATCCAAAACCAGATTTCCGAGTTCATTATCCAATTCCTGCAAGTTCGAGTGCAGGGTGAACTGAAGTCGTCGAAAATGGTTCCGCTGCCGAAACTGCCGATATAAAGGTTGCCGTCGGTCAACCGGTGCAGTGCTTGTTTCCCGTGATACCCTCGCCGCAGGCAAACACCTTGACCCTCCGTCCTGCCACTCAACGCGATACGGCTCTTGAAGCTTTGCGGGGCCTCGCGGCGCTTGTTGTGGTGTTCTGGCACATGACCCTGGGACTTGCGCCGGCACGCAGCGGCCTGTTCACAACCATGGACCCCAAGGCTCCCCTGAATGGAGAGATCTGGTTCGGCCTGCTGAACGGCCCGGCAGCGGTGACTTTTTTCTTCGTGCTGTCGGGCTTTGTCCTGACGAGGCGTAGTTTTGTCGAGCAAAGCGCCGCGCGCATTCCGCAGGGAATGCTGAAACGCTGGCCCCGGCTAGCCGGGCCGGTCACAGTTGCGTGCATGGTTTCGTGGGTGCTGGCTAGTGTACACGCCTATCGCTATGCGCAGGCAGCGGCCGCGACGGGATCGCCCTGGCTGGCGGCATTTGCAAGTTCCCCGCACCCGCCTGGAACACATGCCTCCCCGTGGGATGCGCTGTACCAGGGCGCCTATGCCACCTTCTTCGAGGGTGCGTCCGATTTCGACAGCAGCCTGTGGACAATGCGATTCGAGTTTACCGGCAGTTTTATCGCCTTCGGTCTGGCACTGGCCTGCGCCGGAGCGAGCCGCACGCTTAAGTCAGTCTTGTTAGCAGTTGCGTTGCTGCTGGCGGGCGAAACCGATGCGCGCTATGCCGCTTTTGTTCTGGGGACCGGACTCGCCGCCTTCCTGCCCGCGCGTACCATGCCGATCCCTGCTTGGATGACCGCAGCAAGCCTGTGCCTGGTGCTCTACCTGACAGGGTACATGGGACATGCAGTTGGACATTTTGGTTGGCTATGCCGGCGGCTGGGCCATGCCAATCCAGTCTATGTTCAGGGCGTGGCGTCCGTGCTGGCTATTATACTGGTTGAAAGCCAACCAGGCTTGCACAGGTGCCTGTGCGGACGGTTAGCAGGATGGCTAGGCCGCTTGTCCTTTCCACTATACTTGCTGCACGTCCCGGTGTTCTGTTCGCTTGGATGCCTGGTTTACTTATGGGTCGGACCAGAACGCGCCTTGTATGCCAAGACTGCCGCTGCACTGACAACCCTGCTGGCCAGCCTAACGCTGTCACTGCCGCTTGCGCGGTTCGATGTGTGGTGGAACTTGCAGGTCAGCCGCGCGGCAAAGCGGCTATCACTTAT
>CALMVH010000186.1 GCA_937873165.1 uncultured Rhodospirillales bacterium | reverse complement strand
TACTTGTACGGCTCGGTCTTCACCGGCGCGGCCTCAAAAGCCGCAAGATCGATCAGCTGGGACGCCATGGAAAGCTCCGTAGGTAGAGTAGGCAATGTAGCCAGACTGCGAACCATTCTCAAGCGTTGTGCCATCCCTTGCGGCAGCCGACTGCCTCTTTATAGTGAGCGGCTGACTAACCCGCCGAGATTTTATGACTCAACCCGACCGCCGCCCCGTCGCCTTGTGCATTCTCGATGGCTGGGGCTGGCGCGAGGACCCGGTCGACAACGCGGTGGCGCAGGCGGATACGCCGAACTTCGACCGGCTGTGGGCCAGTTGCCCGCGCGGGTTCCTGATGGCGGGCGAAACGGATGTCGGATTGCCGAAAGGCCAGTTTGGTAACTCGGAAGTCGGCCACATGAACCTGGGCGCGGGCCGGGTGGTGTTCCAGGACCTGCCGCGCATCGACAACGCCGTGGCCGATGGCAGCATGGCGGCAAACCCCGAACTGCAGGATTTCATCCGCACCCTGAAACGCAACGGCGGCATCTGTCATCTGCTGGGCCTTGTTTCGCCCGGCGGCGTGCATGCGCACCAGGACCATATGGCGGCCCTGGCAAAATCTGTCGCCCAGGCCGGCGTGCCGGTCGCGATCCATGCCTTTACCGATGGCCGCGATGTGGCCCCCAGAAGCGCCGGCGCCCAGATGGAGGCGTTCGAAACCGCCATCGCGGGACTGCCGGACACCGGCATTGCCACGGTGTGCGGCCGGTACTACGCCATGGACCGCGACAAGCGATGGGACCGGGTACAGCTTGCCTACGACACGATCGCACAGGGAAATGGCCCATCGTTTCCCAGTGCGGCGGCAGCGATCGCCGCCAGCTACGCGGCGGAGGTAACCGACGAGTTCGTGCTGCCATGCGTGGTCGGGCAGTACCATGGCATGCAGGAGGGCGATGGCCTGCTGATGGCAAATTTCCGAACCGACCGCGCCCGCGAAATCCTTGCCGCCCTGCTGGACCCGGCCTTCGATGGGTTCCAGCGCGCGGTCCCCCATTTGTCGGCGACGCTGGGGATGGTGGAGTACTCGGCCAGCCTGTCGGCGCTGATGAAAGCCTTGTTCGCGCCGGTGAACCTGACGCGGCTGCTGGGCGAGGTCGTCTCCGAGTCAGGATTGACGCAGTTGCGCGCGGCGGAGACGGAGAAATACCCGCACGTCACGTTCTTCTTCAATGGCGGACGCGAGGAGCCGTACCGGGGCGAGGAACGCATCCTGGTCGCCTCGCCAAAGGTCGCGACCTACGACCTGCAGCCGGAAATGTCGGCGGTCGAACTGACAGACAAAATAGTGGGGGCTTTGGACAGCGGGCGCATCGACCTTGCCATCATCAACTTCGCAAATCCCGACATGGTCGGCCACACGGGCATCCTGGCGGCGGCGGTCAAGGCGGTGGAAACGGTCGATCGCTGTTTGGGGCGGATTGTTCAATCCGTCACCCGCCAGGGCGGCACGGTTCTGGTAACCGCCGACCATGGCAATTGCGAGGTCATGCGCGACGCCAAAACCGGCGAACCGCATACCTCGCACACGCTGAACCTGGTTCCGGCCTTCCTGGCAGGCGCGCCCGAAGGCGTCACGGCCCTGCGCAACGGCCGCCTCGCCGATGTCGCCCCGACGTTGCTGACCCTGCTGGGTGTGCCCGTGCCGGCTGAGATGACGGGAATCAGTCTGATAGAAGAGCAAGGATAACGTCAGTCCCGCGCAAGTGGGAATAATGAAGACTATATCGCGTTCTACATGGCCTTGATCCCTTTCCAATCCCGTTTATACATAAGCCAGGCATTCAGTTCGGGGGATCAGGGTTGAAGCGTTTCAAAGTCCGCTATGCCGTCGCGGCTACGGTCGCCGTCGCCCTGCTGGCTTTGGGCGGACCCCGGGTGCTGGCCGATGCCAAGGATACCGACACCTTCAAGGAGCTGAGCCTGTTCGGCGAGGTGTTCGAGAAGGTGCGCGACAATTATGTCGAGCCGGTATCTGACGACAAGCTGATCGAATACGCGATCAACGGCATGCTGACATCGCTGGACCCGCATTCCTCTTACATGAACGAACAGAACTTCAGCGAAATGCAGGTGCAGTTCAAGGGCACGTTCGGCGGGCTGGGGCTGGAGGTCACGGAGGAGAACGGCCTGGTGAAGGTTGTTTCGCCCATAGACGACACCCCCGCCGCGCGCGCCGACATCAAGCCTGGCGACCTGATCGTCGGCATCGATGCCGAGCCTGTGCAGGGCATGGCGCTTTCGGACGCAGTTGACAAGATGCGCGGCGAGATCGGATCGGATGTTAAGCTGACCCTGCGGCGCGGTGACCAGGGCCAGCCCTTCGAGGTCACGCTGAAGCGCGAGGAAATCAAGGTGAAGTCGGTGAAGTGGGACGTCAAGGACCGCGTCGGCTACATTCGCGTTACGTCGTTCAACGAGCAAACGCAGCCGGGCGTCGATGCCGCGATGAAGGACATCCAGAGCCGCCTGAGCGGCAAGCTGCAGGGCTATGTGCTCGATCTGCGCAACAATCCCGGCGGTTTGCTGGACCAGGCGGTTTCGGTTTCGGGCACGTTCCTTGATGGGGGCGAGGTGGTTTCGACCCGCGGCCGCAAGCCCGAGGACGTCACGCGCTACGATGCGAAGAACGGCGGCGACCAGACGCATGGCGCGCCCGTGGTGGTGCTGATCAACGGCGGCTCGGCCTCGGCTTCGGAAATCGTGGCGGGTGCGCTGCAGGACCACAGCCGCGCGGTGATCATGGGCACGCAATCCTTTGGCAAGGGATCGGTCCAGACGATCATCCAGTTGCAGGGGCATGGCGCCATCCGCCTGACCACCGCCCGGTACTACACGCCATCCGGCCGGTCGATCCAGGGCAAGGGCATCACGCCCGACATCGTGGTCTACCCCGCGAAGGTGGAGGAAGAAACCGAAAGCCCGTACCGCCGCGAGTCCGACCTGAAGGGCGCGCTGCGCAACACGGGTCCCGAAGTCGCGGAAACCACGACCACCGTGACCACGACCACCACGACCACGGGTGCGCCGGCTGCCCCTGCCGTTGCGACCTCGGCTGCCGGAAAGCCCGCCGCTAACG
>CALMVH010000185.1:2064-8881 GCA_937873165.1 uncultured Rhodospirillales bacterium | reverse complement strand
ATGCCATCTGGCGAATTGACCAAGGCGACAGCGCCTCCCATAAATCTCTTCATCGTGGCTGCGGACTGTAGGCTAAGAAATCGTGTCTTTCCATTCCACTGACGTCCTGATCGTAGGGGCCGGTCCGGTTGGGCTGTTCGCCGTGTTCGAATGCGGCATGCTGCAGATGAAATGCCACGTCGTCGACGCCCTCGACATGCTGGGCGGGCAATGCTCGGCGCTGTATCCCGAAAAGCCTATTTTCGACATCCCGGCGCATCCCCAGATCGCAGCCATGGACCTGATCGCGAACTTGACCGAGCAAGCAGCGCCCTTTCACCCGGTCTACCACCTCGACCAGCAAGTGACCGGGTTCACGCGGCTGGAATCTGGGCGCTTCCGGATCGAGACATCCATTGGCACCGTAATCGAGGCCGCCGCTATAGTGATCGCGGCGGGCGTGGGCGCTTTTGGACCGAACCGGCCACCGCTTTCCGGGATTGAAGACTATGAGCGAGAGTCGGTCTTCTATTTTGTAAAGCGGCGGCAGGATTTTGCGGGCAAGCGCGTGGTAATCGCGGGTGGGGGCGACAGCGCGGTGGATTGGGCGCGCAGCCGGGCGGAGACCGCAAGCCGCATCATGGGCGGGCCCCGGCGGTAAAAATTCCGCGGCGCGCCGGAAAGCGCAGCCCGGCTGAAGGCGCTGGTAGACGCGGGCAGCATCGATCTAGTCGTGCCCTGCCAGCTCGACTCGCTGGCGGGGGACAATGGCCAGCTGACGCATGTCGGTGTTGCGACCATGGATGGCGAACGGCGCCTGCTCAAAGCCGACGCGATGCTGGCCTTCTTCGGCCTGGCCATGACCTTGGGTCCGATCGCGGATTGGGGGCTGGCGCTGGAACACGACCATATCGTGGTGGACCCCGCGACCTCCGCCGCATCCCTGCCCGGCGTATTCGCCATCGGCGATATCGCGCGTTACCCCGGCAAACTGAAACTGATCCTGCAGGGCTTTTCCGAAGCCGCGGTCGCAGCCCACGCCGCCAAAGCCGTCGTGCACCCGGGCGAAGTCATGCATTTCGAATACTCGACCAGCAGGGGCGTACCCGCTGGAGCTGGCTAAAAGGCGGGTTAGCCTTCCTCGACCCGCGCGGGCTGTACGACCGGCAGGTAGCACGCCACCTTCGTTCCGCTGCCGGCCTGGCTTTCCAGTTCCACCCGGCCGCCATGCAGCTTGATGAAGCTGCGCACGAGGGCAAGACCGACGCCCGTGCTGGTGGGCATGCGCCGCTGGCGGCCATGCTCGAACGGCTCGAAGATACGCGCCTGGTCAGCGTAGGGGATTCCGGCGCCGGTGTCGGAGACGCTGATCGCCACCTCGTCACCGCTGGCGCGGCGCGCCTCTACCACGATCTGCCCGCCCGTCGGGGTGAACTTCAGGGCGTTGCTGATAAGGTTTAGCAACACCTGTTTCAGGCGGCGCTCGTCTGCCTCGATTGCACCCAGGTCACCGGGGCAATCTATGACCAGCGAGACTTCCTGCTTCTGCGCCCAGTCCTCGGCCAACGCCAGGATGTCCTCCAGCACATCGTCGATGTAGAGCGGCGCCGTGTGCAGGCGCATGTAGCCGGCTTCGATGGTCGACAGGTCCAGGATCGCATCGACCAGCATCACCAGCTTCTCGCCAGCCTCCAGGGTGCCGCGGGCGTACTCCATTTGTTTTGTGTTCAATGGGCCGGAATACTGCTTGATCAGCATTTCGGCAAAGCCGATCATCGCGTTCAGCGGCGTGCGCAACTGGTACGAGACGTTCGCCAGAAAATCGAGCTTCAACTGGTCGGCGGCCATGAGCGCGGAGTTACGCTCGCGCAGGGCCTGTTCGACGCGCACGCTGTCCGTAACGTCCATGAAGCTGTTAAGAACTCCGCCATCGGGCAGCAGGACGCTGTGATATTCCAGTGCCACGCCGTCGCCGCGCTCGATCCTGCCATTGCGGGGAATGCGGTCCACCGCGTTGCTGATCAGCGTATTCTTCAGGTCGGTTCCGTCGCCTGCGGTCTGCAGATCGGGATCCAGCCGGGCCGCAAGTTCAGCCACGTGAGGCCGGGTGGCAAGCTCGGCCATGGACAGGCGCCAGATACGCGCGAACGAGGGGTTCCACAGATCCAGCCTGCCGTCGCCGCCAAAGACCGCGATGCCTTCGCCCAGATTGTCCAGCGTTTCGCGCTGCACGGCGATCAAGGTGCTGTACGACGATTCAAGCGCAAGGCGGCTGGTGACATCCTCGAACGTGAACAGCAATCCGCCCATCGGATGCGGCACAATCGCCAACCGAATGGCCGTGCCGTCCGGACGGTACATCAATTCCTGGTACGGTTCAATCAAGGAGGTGAACATCTGCAGCCAGCCCTGCTTGAAGCTGCGGAAATCCGCCTGCTCCGGCAACTGGCGGTGTTCCCGCATATGTTCAAGCACCTGACTCAGGGTCGGTTGTGTCGCCAGCCAGTTTTCTTCCAGCGACCAAAGGGTGCAAAAGGCGCTGTTGTGAAACTTGATCTTCTGGTCCGCGCCGAACACCGCGACGGCGGTAGTCAGGGTTTCCAGCACCTCGGAATGCGAGGCTATATGGCGCGTGAGGTCCGATCGCAGATCGTCGATCTGGGTCTGGTCAAAGGCAAAGCCGATGGTGCCACCCTGGATCGGCACTTCCGTGAACTCCATCATCCGGCGGTTTCCGCCGATGACGACGTGCTTGGTCTGTTCCGCCGTGGTGTTGTCGCGCATGGCGCGTTCGGACAAGGTCCGGCCTGCGCGGTCCTTCAGATTGGCCGTGAACTCGCGCTGTTCCTTCTGGATGTCGGCTGGGTTTACGTCGAGCGCGGCGCCGTAGGCGGCATTGCACCACACCAACTTGCCCTGCGCGTTGCGCCGCCAGCATGGGAAGTTCAGCGTATCGAGCGTTTGGCGCAGCCGGTCCAGTTCCAGGCCGGAAGCCGCCGCCGTTTCCTTCAGCGCATCGTGGTCCGAAACCTGATCGTGGTTGTCGTGCAGCCAGATGGTTGCCGCCCTGTGTCCGCCATCCGACTCGCCGCTGCGGCCCGACAGCGACACGCGGCGTCCGTTCAACGCGCGCGGCAGCGTCAAGTCGAACGTCTGCTGGCGTGCCAGCAAACCATCGAGCGCCTTGGGCAGAACTCCATCGGGGTCGGCAAAGACGGCGCAGAAATCACTTTGTGAAAAATCGCTGCCGGCCAGTCCCAGCAATTGCCGGGCTGTACGGCTGGGATGGACGCCCTCATCCGTCAGGTCGACTAGCGGGTATGGGGAGGACTCGATAACCGCCGCCAAGCGTCCCGCCTGCTCGTCCCTTGTTCTCGCGCCACGGCCCAAGCCCAACCAGTGGAGGGGTTTGCGGCCGGGCTGTTTCACGCGAGCAGACTCATGGCGGTATACAAGCGCATCAACCATTTAGTGCCCATGCTGGAAGAAGATCGCATCCAGCCGCCATAAAGCGCGGGACATGGTTAAGATTCGCTTTCGAGCGGCGGCTACTTGGCAGCGTCTTTTGTCAGATTGATGGCGACGAAGCGGATTTCCCCATGACGTTCGACCAGCAGAAGCACCGATTTCTTGCCGGACTTCTTCGCTTCCGCGATACGCGCCGTCAGATCGGCAGCCTTGCCGACCTCTTCCTGGTTGATGCTGGTAATCACGTCGCCCGGTGTAACCCCCTTGTCGGCGGCGGGTCCATTCGGATCGACCTTCAGCACCAGAACACCCTTCACGTCTTCCCCGATGCCGTTCTGCTGGCGCTGATCGGCCGTAATGGCGCCTACCTCAACCCCGAGCGCCCCGATCTTCGATCCAGCCGGCGCCGGGGCCTCGGCTCCGTTGTCCTGATCGTCGGGGTCCTGGTCCTTTTCTTCCGTCTGCGGCATCTCGGCTACCTTGACGGTCTTCACCATTTCCTTGCCGTTGCGCACGATGGTGATGGCAACGGACTTGTCGATCTCGGTATCCGCCACGTCGCGCGGCAGCTTGCGCATCTCGTCGATCGGCTTGCCGTCGAACTCGGTCACGACATCGCCCGGCAGGATACCCGCCTTGGCCGCCGGGCCATCGGGAGTCACGCTCGCCACCAGGGCACCACGTGCCTTGCCGAGGCCCAGGCTTTCCGCGATATCGTCCGTCACGCCCTGTATGCGCACGCCCAACCAGCCTCGCCGGGTTTTATGGAACTGGATCAGTTGTTCGACCACAGGCTTCGCAAGGTTCGACGGGATCGCGAATCCGATACCGACCGATCCCCCCGATGGCGAAAAGATCGCGGTGTTGATGCCGATGATGCCGCCCTTCATGTCGAACATCGGACCGCCCGAGTTACCCCTGTTGATCGGCGCATCGGTTTGGATGAAATCGTCGTAGGGACCGGCGTTGATGTTGCGGGCCCGGGCCGATATAATTCCGGATGTCACCGTGCCGCCAAGGCCGAACGGATTGCCGATCGCCAGCACCCAGTCACCCACGCGTTCCTGGTCGCTGTCGCCCCAGCTTACGTCTACCAGCGGGTGATCGGTCTTGATGTGCAGCACGGCAAGGTCCGTCTTGACATCGTGGCCCACCAGGTCGGCCTTGATCGTGGTGTTGTCCTGCAGGATCACGTTGATCTCGTCCGCATCGGCGATCACGTGGTTGTTCGTGACGATGTAGCCCTTCTTTGCGTCGATGATGAAGCCAGACCCGAGCGAGGCGGCATGGCGTGGTTGCTGGTTCTGCTGCTGGTTCTGCTTATCCATGAAGTCCTTGAAGAACTCCTCGAACGGCGATCCGGGGGGGAACTGCGGCATCTCCATCGCCTGCTGCTTTTTCTCGGCGCTGGCCTTGATCGTGGTGGAAATATTGACCACCGCCGGCAGCAATGCGTTGGCAAGCGGCGCCAAGCTATTGGGAGGCGTAAAGTTGGACGGGATATCGGCTGCCGAGACTGGCAGGCTTGGCGCGGCCAGTGAAAGCATCGCCACCAGGGCGACGCCGGTTCGCAGGTTGAACTTCATGCACACGGCGATCTTCATCGATGGTCCCTCTTAAGCTGCCTTTGCATCTAGGCTCCGGGCAACGGGCGGTCAATCAACATACTGATATTTACCATCAACAACGACGAAATGATGGCGACAAAGCCGAAGTCGTGCAAAGAATGCTTTCCCCTTGCGGCGCGGCGGCTGTTCGGCTAGCGTTCCCGACGGCTCGGAGGGGTGGCAGAGCGGTTGATTGCACCGGTCTCGAAAACCGGAGTACCGGCAACGGTATCGGGGGTTCGAATCCCCCCCCCTCCGCCCCCGGTTTTGCGTTTATTTACAATGACTTACATCATTCCGGCCTTCGCCGCGGGGGTGCGCGGTTTGGCTAGCCATTGTCACGAGAGACCTCCAGAATGTGAGCATTTTGCGGCCGATCTTGCCGACATGTCTCGAATGGCTTTTTGGCCAGTGCTAAGTCTGTCTGCATGGGAACATGACGCGTGCATGATCTCGCGCAGTATCGTTCCGGGTGAATGTTTGCAACCACCTCGATGATCCCCATGTATTACTGACATCATCAGGGTGGATGCTGCCATGGCAAGCGGATGGGCTCCTGACGGGGCTGTACAGGATCAGATCGATGATACGATCAGAGATGAGGTGGCTCGGGCGCGGGCGCGCCTGACCATCGGTGCGGGACCATCACACTGCGTGGAGTGCGATGGAGAGATCCCTGAGCCGCGTCGTCGGGCGGTCCCTGGCGTTCGCACCTGCATCGCCTGCCAGTAGGATCATGATCGCCGCCCGATCAACATCGGCTTCAATCGTCGCGGCAGCAAAGACAGTCAGCTCAGGTGACCCTGCAGGATAGAGCGATACCCATCCTCAACCAACGCGTCGCTTTCCGCTCGTCGATCAGCCGCTCGTAACTGTCCCGAGCGCGGTCGCCTGCTCGGACCAGACCAGCGGGATGGTCATGCTGTTTGCCAGCGTTTGGGCGTTCAGCCCAGCTGGCTGACGTCCTTCGACGATCGACTTGACAATGCCGGGACTGAGGAAGGTCAGCCGTACGAGCCGCTTGATGTACTGAGCTGACACGTCTTCGGTCCTGGCCAGATCGTCGGGGCCTATGCCATCGGCCAGCATCTGCTGGAACCATCGGTGACCGCGTGCGACCGACTTGACCAGCGTCGGATCGATCACTGCCGGAGTTCTGTCGTGCCGCTCGTGTACCAGGCGCATCTCGTCACCGCGCCGTGCGATGGTGATGGGGACCTCATGGACCAGCATCGGAGCATCGGGAACCACGCTGGCCAGACTGATGTGCAGCATAATGCCCGTCGGTGATAACGTGACATGGTCGACGAGATCGTAGCGATTGTTGGCAGTCTGGTTCTGGCTCCGGTGCTGCACCGCAGCGATGAACGGCGGCAGTTTGGTAAGCGGCTGATCCGCGTTGCGCCACGCTTGCGTCAGCATCGCCGGTTCGGTCAGGAAGGTATCGAGCGCAGTCAATACCAGCGCCTCGAGCGATGGCGCCGGGATGCGCCAACCGCGCCTGGTCTCGTCCTTCGCCTTGCGGATCAGGAAGGCCGAGATGTAGTAGCGGTACTTCCGTCCCTTCTTCTGCGCATGGCTGGCGACCAGCCTCTCTCCTGCCTCGTCCACCAGCTTGCCGGACAGAGGATTGACGGGTGTCTCGACTGATTTTCGCCGCGTGCCGTGCCGGTTGGCATCAATGCGGTCCTGCACGGCCTGCCAGAGTTCCGGCGAGATAATAGCATCGTGCAGGCCGGGGTAGCTCTCACCCTTGTGGGTGC
>CALMVH010000185.1:1613-2054 GCA_937873165.1 uncultured Rhodospirillales bacterium | reverse complement strand
ATGTACACCCGGTTGCGCAGGATCCTGTTGAAGTGACCCTGCCCGATCGGCTGGTTGCCGCTTGGCTGTCCCGCAGCTGTCAGCCGCGGCTTGGAGCGCATCTGCCTGGCATCGAGATCCTGCTTCAAGGCGGATACCGATCCTAGTTCGACGTAGCGCTGGAAGATGGTCCTGACCTGCTCCGCCTCATCCTCGTTGACGATCAGCCTGCGATCGCGCGCGTCGTAGCCGAGCGGCGGCAGCCCGCCCATCCAGATGCCCTTGCGCTTGGATGCCGCGAACTTGTCCCGGATGCGCTCACCCGTGACCTCGCGCTCGAACTGCGCGAAGGAGAGCAAGATGTTCAGCGTCAGCCGGCCCATGGACGAGGTGGTGTTGAATTGCTGCGTGACGGCGACGAACGACACGTTCCTGCGATCGAACACCTCGATGATCCTGGCA
>CALMVH010000185.1:0-1603 GCA_937873165.1 uncultured Rhodospirillales bacterium | reverse complement strand
GGCATAGTCCGACAATGACCGTGTCAGCCTGTCCACCTTGTACACGACGATCGTATCGATCAGCCCGGCTTCGATGTCCGCCAGCAGCGCCTTCAGCGCCGGACGTTCCATCGTGCCACCGGAGATGCCGCCATCATCATAGGCTGTGGGGTGGACCCGCCATCCCTCCCCTGCCTGGCTCTTGATGTAGGCTCCGCAGGACTCGCGCTGCGCATGCAGCGAGTTGAACTCCTGCTCCAGCCCCTCCTCCGAGGATTTGCGGGTGTAGATGGCGCAGCGCTTCATCGTCACCCGGGGTATCGGCTTGTCATTGCGCATGAGACGTCACTCCAAAGAAAGCGGGACCGGAGCGGTGGATGCCGGTAATCTGGCGGGCAAGGCTCGTCAGCGAACGATGCGTGACGTCACGGTAGTGGTAGCCGTTCTCCAGCACCGTGACCTCGTGCATTTTGCCATGCCATTCCCGCACCAGCACCGTACCCGGCTGCGGCCTCGCTGCCGGTGGCGAACGTTGTTTGCCACCCGCGGCATCGTGGAGGTACGACTGCAACGATCCGGAAAGACCGCCATGCACCGTCTCCTGCATCCGGTAGGCGATCGCCAGCGCAAGCAGGGATGCCGACAGGCCGGGGATCGGTTCACAGCCGTAATGCCGCCGCCACAGGCAGCACAGATCGGCGCGCGTCAGTTCGGGCAGGCGCGCCAGATCCCGGGCAAGCCTTTCCTCTTTTTGTGCCTGGCGCATGGCTCAACTCACCACGCGGTAGATGCGGCCGTCGGTTCCAAGCTCGGATGATACGGTGAGACCCAGTTTCTTCCGAACCGTGCCCGAGATGAACCCGCGCACGCTGTGCGCCTGCCATCCGGTCGCCGCCTGCATCGCGGCGAGCGTGGCGCCCTCCTTAAGCAGTGCCAGCATCTTCGCCTGCTTCGACAATGCGACCGCAGCGGATGGCGGCTGCAGTGCCGTTACGACGACCTCGACAGGATCAGGCTTTGCAGGCTTACGAGTTGATTTTGCGTTGGACATATATCTCTCCCAGTGCAGGCCCGACCATCGGGCCCTGTACCAGGACAAGCCCGGAACTCACCGGGTGCAGGACCAGTCACGCTCTTGCCGGACCGCAAGTCCAGTCGTTCCTGCGTCATTCTGTCTGGAACCCCGTTATTATTGCCGGGTTGGAAGGTCATTCATCAAAGAGGGCCCGACATGGCTTACATAGAGACATCGGACAAGGTCCAACTATTCTACAACGATTGGGGTTCAGGGCGCCCGGTTGTCCTGATCCACGGCTGGCCCCTGAATTCTGGCATGTGGGAATATCAGGCGCCGGTGCTGGCCCAGAGCGGCTACCGCGTCATCGCATACGATCGCCGGGGCTTCGGCAAATCCGATCAGCCGTGGACCGGCTATGACTACGATACGCTAGCCGACGATCTGGACGCGCTGATCACCAGCCTGGACCTGCGCAAGGCCACGCTGGTCGGCTTCTCGATGGGCGGCGGTGAAGTTGCGCGGTATCTATCCCGCCATGGAACGGATCGCGTGGTGCAGGCGGCGCTGATCTCCTCGGTCACGCCGTTCATGCTGAAGACCGTCGAC
>CALMVH010000184.1 GCA_937873165.1 uncultured Rhodospirillales bacterium | reverse complement strand
GGGCCGTCGCTATGCCGAGGCTGCCCCCCGGGCCCGCGCCGCTCGGCCCCGCGGCGGCCGCGCTGCTCCTGGCGCTGGCCGACGGCGACACGCCCGTTTGGCTGCCCGACCCCGAAGGGGCCGACGCCGCGGCGGCGGCCTGGCTGTGTCCGGTCGTCAGGATGATCGGCAAGGCAGGGTATTTGAACTGCACTTCGCGGGCAAGGTCGATGCCGTTCATCGGACCAGGCATCACGACATCGGAAAACATGATGTCGAACGATATGTCACCCTTCTCAAGGAATTCCAAGGCTTCCCGGGGGGCGCGGGCGCGATAGACCGTGAAGCCGATGTCCTCGATCAGCCCTTCCGCCGCGACCGCGACATCGTCGTCGTCCTCGACCATCAAGATGGTCCCCGCCAGCGCCTGCTCTCCAGGGTCCGGTACCTGCGGCTCGCGCGCCGGGAGGGCAACAGATCCGGCGCTGGGTAGGTACAGGCTGACGGTTGTGCCGATGCCGACGCGGCTTTCGATGAAAGCCATGCCGCCGGACTGCCGGGCGAACCCGTAGACCTGGCTGAGACCCAGCCCCGTGCCCTTGCCGATCTCCTTGGTCGTGAAGAATGGCTCGAACACCCGCACCAGCACCTCGTCGGGGATCCCCAGGCCGCTGTCGGCTATCGAAAGCAGCACGAAGTCACCCTTCAGGTCGCTGCCTTCGGGCGGTACGGTGACCGTCACGTTGCTGGCCCGGGCGCACAGCGTTCCACCCTTTGGCATCGCATCGCGCGCGTTGACGCACACGTTGATCACCGCCAGATCGAACTCGCTGGGGTCCACCATCACCCGCCACAGATTCTGGTCGAAGATCGTGTCGAAGGTGATATCGGCGCGCAGGCTACCGGTCAGCAGCGTGTTCATGGCATCGAAGCGGGAACTGAGGCTTAGGGTTTCAGGCCGCAGGACCTGCCGACGTGAAAACGATAGCAACTGCCGCGTCAGCCCCGCGCCCCGCTGTACAGCGCGGCGGGCCGACTCGATCATTCGCGTGGATTGCTCGTTGTCGCGGGTACGCAGGGCTAGCAGGTCGAGGTTACCGTTGATCGCCGTCAGCAGATTGTTGAAATCGTGCGCAATCCCGCCTGTCAACTGCCCGACAGCCTCCATTTTCTGAGACTGGTGCAGCATCTCGCGGATGCGGCGGTTCCCTTCGATCTGCTGGGTAAGGGCATGCTCCGCTTGTTTGCGCGCGGTGGCATCGACCAGCACGGAATAGGCGCGAACAAACCGTCCCGCCGCATCGCGCTCGACGCTGGAAGACAGCAGGATGTCGATGACGTTGCCGGTCCTGCACACATATTGCAGTTCTACCTCGCGAAGCCGGCTTTCGGCCAGCAGAAGCGGCCAGAACTCATCCCGCAGGCGGGCTGCCGATTTCGGCAACATGTGCAGGGTTATGTGATGGCCCGTAAGGTCCTCGCGTGAAAAGCCCAGCATGGCAGTCCAGGCGTCGCTGACATCCACCAGCATGCCCGACTCGTCGGCGGAGATCAGTGGAACCGGTGTGCGATTGTACAGGTCGCGGAAGCGCACTTCGCTGTCGCGAAGGTCTTTCATGGCCGTATCGCGCTCCAGAATCTGCCGGGACAGCGCGGTGTTGACCTTCCGCATCTCGGAAGGCGTCGGTAGCGCCAGCAGCTTAGGCACCAGCGGCCACAGCAAAACAGCCGCAGTGACCGAAACAAGGGCGGTGATCGCCTTTACAACGGTCAACAACCAGTAGTCTGCGTGCCACATAGTCCATATGTCCAGCACATGCGTGGTGCCGCAGGCCAGGATGAACAGGGCGAACAGCCAGACAATCCACCCGAAATCCACCTTTTTACGGACAATGAACCAGGCAAGCGCCATGGGAATCGAGTAATAGGCAAAGGCGATCAGCGCGTCCGAGACCACCATTGGCCACAGCAGCCAGGGCTGCCAGAGCAGGCAATAACCGTGCGGTGTTAGAGTGGATGAAAATATCTGCGATAAAGCTGGCATGATTGGGGTCAGTAGTAGAATGCAATCTCTTCCCGCATGGTTAATGCCGTAACAATGATCGGCTGCGGGATCGCTGGACAAATAGGACATAACGCGCGCCGTCGCCGCCATGCCGGTCGGAGGCTGTGTGGACGGACTTTATCATCGGGCGCAACGCCGGGGCTTCAAGCCAGCGCGGCACGTTGCGCTTTAACACGCCCCCGCCGCTGCGGCCCCGGCCGGTGATGATAAGCCCCAGCTTCAGGTTCATGCCAGAACAGGATTGAACAAAGGCGCAAAGGGATTCATGCGCCTCTGCTTCGGTCATTCCATGCAGGTCGAGGCGGGCTTCGATCCTTGCCCGGCCAGACCGGATGCGCTTTTCCAGCAATGGATCCAGCCGCATGGGCAGCGGCGCGGATAGCGTCGCAACAGCCTTGCTGGACTGCCGAAATGTAAGGGCTTGGACTACCGGGGTCGGGGCAGATACCGCAACGGGTTGTTCGAGCGGCTGATCGGTTGTTGGGGATCTCGGGCGGACATCGTGCGTGACCGCACGCCATAAGGCTTTTTCATCCTCATGCAACCGCCGCTTCATGGCTTTGGCTTCAGGATCCAGTAACGCCCCTTGGCCTTTAGCAGGCCCGCTTCGCGGCCTGCCTCTGCCCCCGTGCCAAGGTACAGATCACCGCGCACCGCGCCCGTGATGGCAACGCCCTTGTCATCGGCCAGCATCAGGCGGGACGTGGGCTGACCCGCTGCGGGATCAAGCGACACCCACAAAATAGAGCCTAGAGGAATGGAGGTAGGATCCACGGCAAGGCTGATGCCGGGCACCAAGGTTCGCCCTGCCGCCCCTACCGGCTGACCGCCGGATGTTCTTTTAAAGTAAACGTAGCGGGCATTGCGCTCCATGACGGTTTGCGCGCGGTCGGGGTGCTGGTGCAGCCACGCCGCGATGGCATCGGCATTCACGTCGGCAGGCTGCATCGATCCATCGGCCACCAGCGTCCGGCCGATCGCGGTATAGCTCAGGCCGTTCGTGCCGCCATAAGCGAGCGGCAGGGTCGAGCCATCCTCCAGCCGGATAAGACCCGACCCCTGAACCTGCATGAAAAACGCGGATACGGGGTCATCCACATAAGCCAATACCCGCGCCTTGCCGTTCAAAGCGCCGTTGTCGATTTCGCTTCGGGAGGGATGCAGTGGCCCTGTCGAAGGCAAGGCATAAAGCGGTGTCTGGAACTGCTGGTGACGAGTCGTGGATCCAGGCAGTTCGGGCTGGTAATAGCCTGTAAACAGCCCCGTTGGATTGCCGTCGGGGTTTTCCACGGCGACCGGTTGAAAGTAAGTCTCGATAAAGCGTACCGCCTCTTGCTGACTCAAGGGCGGTGCAGACTTGTAGGCCGCGCAGGCTTTGGCAAAGCCTGGTGCGGAATGGGCACATAGCCCGCCAATTGCATTTACAGGAAGCGGGATCGGTGTTGTGCCCCATCCCGGCAGGTCGGCAAAGGACTCTGCTGCTTGCAGAGTTCCCTGGCCAGGGCTTCGGCCGATACAACCAGACAAACAATACAGTAGGGCGATTACGAGCCTAGCGTCAGGCCGTAAGATGCCGCGTTTCGACCAGCGTCCAGTTGGGATCGCGCGACCTGAGATCGCGGGCGAATGTCCAGATATCCACCATTTCGTCAGGGCGCTTCTGATCGCCATCGACAATGCTGCCTTCTGCGCTGCGGACGATATTGGCCTGGCTCGACCGGAACGAAACCGTAATGCGGGCAACGCTTGCCGTCAAACGAGCCGTATCGATCGATGAGTCGACGGACAAAATCGTCGTTTGTAGCGTCGTTCGATTGGCAGCGCGGTCACTAATGGCGCGATCGAACGTGTGGTAAACATCATCCCCCAGGAGCGGCTTCAACGCGTCGCGATTGCCGTCGGCAAAGGCCGCCACGATCATCCGGAACGCCGCCTTTGCACCATCAAGGAACCCCCGCTCCGCAAAGGAAGGGTCAACAATCTTGATCTGCTTCAGTATGCCATCGAGAGAGATCGGCTCGTCAGGATTGAACACCGCCTGGGGTGGCGGCAAGGACACAGGCGGCTGGCGGTTCAGCTGAATGCGCGCGGTCGCGTCGCGTATGGTGAACGGCTCGGGCTGCGCCGGCGGCGTTTCACCGTCGCGCCGTCCCAGAACCGACCACAGCCGGTGGCAGATGAACGCCGCCAGAACGGCAAAGAAAACAATTTCGAGGGTTGCGTCGTCCATCTTTACCGCCGGAAAGACCCGTAATACTTTTAAACCTAGGTCACGCGCCGGGATGACGCAACCCCATCGCCTGATTCCAGCTGATAAACTGGTTCCGCATAGCCCTATCAGGCCCTCATGGCCTGCTCTGCCGGTGTGTCGATCCACGGCCGCTCGAAGCTGGGCTTACCGTAAAAATAGCCCTGGAGGTACGTCACGCCTTCATTGCGCAGGAAGGCGGCTTCTTCCTCTTTTTCCACAAACTCCGCCACGATTTCCAGCCGGAAGGCGCGCGCCAGTTCGACCAATGTCCGCACCAGAGCCTGGTTATCCTTGTTCTGGTCGATGTTGACGATCAGCGCCCCATCGATCTTGACCTCGTCGACCGTAAGCGTTTTCAGGTGCCTGAACGTAATGAATCCGGCCCCGAAATCGTCGAGGGCGACCTTGCAGCCCAGGCTGCGCACCTGGTTCACGAAGCGGATGGATTGCGCCATTTCCTTCATCGCCACCGTCTCGGTAATCTCGATGGTCAGGCGTTTCGCGACGTCGGGACGGCCGCGCAGATGCGAGTTCAGTTTGCGGAGCCACGCGGGATCGGACACGGTGACACCGGAAATATTCAACGCCAGCCTGGCATCGGGGCTGCGGTACAGCTCGTGTATGGCAAGATCGAGCGTTCGCCGGTCGATCACGCGCGAGTATCCCAGTTTTTCGATGGCAGGGATGAAGTCCTTGGCTGCGATCAGGTTGCGATCCTCGTCCCATAAACGCAGCAGCGCCTCGTAAAAGGCAGGCACGCCCGTGTGCGAATCGACAATGGGTTGGAAGGCAAACTCGATACGGTCGTCCTTGAGCGCCAGCAATATCCGGTCACCCAGTGGAACGGCCTGATGGTACTCGCGGCTGACATCGTCGGGCCATGAAAACTCGTGGAACGTGCCGCCGTCTGCTTCACGAGCCTTGCCGAGCGCATGCTCGGCCCCGTTCATCACGTCGAACCCGGTCAGAGCGCAGCCCGGCAGCAGGATGCCGCCGATCGAAATGCGGACTTCGAAAAGTCCCTCGGCCGTGTGCAGCTCGCGCCCCCGGAAGCGGACCATCAATTTCTCGGCGATTACGGCAAGGTCGGGCGGGCTGCAATGAGTGATCAGGATGCCGAACTCACGCTTGCCGACGCGCCCGATCACGTCGCTGGCGCGCAGGCAGGATTCGATCTGCTGGCTGATGGCGATCAGAATGTGATCGTCGGACGAAGGCACGGGCGTGCTTTCGTCAAGAGGCTCGATGCCGTCGAGGCCCAGAACCAAGTAGCAGCACGCCGCGCCATAGCGACGCGATTGCAGAAGTTTCTCGTTGACGCTGTCCAGCAGCCGCGAACGGTTGAACTGGCCCGTGACGCTGTCGTAGAGCGCGCTGTGGCGGAGAGACGCTTCCCGATGCTTGCGCTCGTCGATGCCGCGCAGGATGCCCAGAAGCCGCACGGGTTTGCCGCTCTCGTCGCGCTCAACCCCGGCGCGCTCGTGAACCCAGCCATACAGGCCGGTGCGGCGCAAGCGGAACTCA
>CALMVH010000183.1:7792-9972 GCA_937873165.1 uncultured Rhodospirillales bacterium | reverse complement strand
TTTCTAAACCTCTGTTTTTATTGAAATAATTTTCATGACTTTCTTTCAATTGTTACAAGTGAGTTAAAAACAGGCTTGACAAGGTTTTTGCAAATCCACCTGCGGCGCCTGTGAACAATTATCGGATCTGTACTGCAAGAACTGCCCGCATCGACAGTCGGACAGGTCCTTCGACACGGCGAATATCATTCTGCCTCTACTTGTTTAACCCTGTCGCGACAGACCTCGATCCCCGCAACGGTGCCCGATGCGTAGAGATTGGGTTTCGCGATCCGGACCCGTACCGTTGAAACCTTCCCGTCCCGAAAACAGAACTGAAGAAGGTCTTCGGCAAGGGTCTCCAGCAACTCGACATGCGGCCGTTCCGGCCAGGTCGTCAAGTAATCGCGCACCTGCGAATAGTCGACGACATCTTCCATCGATGCGCCGGTCCAGTCGGTCCGGCTGGTGTACATCTCGACATCCACGCGCACTGGCCAGCGCCTGCCGGGGTACTGCTCCCAGCGTTCATGCCCGACAGCGATCTCGACAACCAGGTTTTCAAGGAAAACGCGCGTACCGCAGGGTTGTAGACTCACACATATGTCCGCGACGTAAAGCGGTTCCCGCCATCCACATACAAGACCTGACCGGTGAGCGCCCGCGCAGTCACCAGATAGGCAGTGGCCTCCACGATATCGTTCGGCGACAGCGCGAGGGCAAGCGGCGTTCGCGCCTGGAAGGCCTCTATAGTGTCCGGCGTCTCGACGGCGCTTGCCAGGATCGGCCCGGGCGCCACGGCGTTGACGCGGACACGCGGCGCATATCGCAAGGCAAGCATCTCGGTGGCGGCTTCCAGCCCGGCTTTTGCCGTCATGTACGACACGAACCGCGCAGAAAGGGCGCCGACGCGGGAGTCCAGCAGGTTGACGATCGACGCACCTCCCGGCGCCTGCCGGCTGAACGCCTCGGCCACGATCAGCGGCGCGCGCAGGTTGACAGCCATCTGGCGATCGAAATGAACAGCCGAGAAGTCATCCGGATCGTCGCTGTAGATGGCCGCGTTGTTGATGAGATGCGAAACTGGCCCAAGGCTTTGGCACCGGCTTACCAGGGCGGCAGCCTCCTCGGCCTTGGCGAGATCGGCGGAAACGGACTGGCAGGTCCGGCCCATCGACCGGACTTGTTCCACCAGGGCCGCGGCCTCGGCGGCGGAGGCATGGTAGTGCAGGTACAGTTCGTAGCCGCGCTCAGCCAGCCCCAGCGCGAGCGCCCGGCCGATGCGCCGCGCCGCGCCGGTGATCAGGATGGCGCTCACGGGTGCCGCCTAAGCTTTGAAACAAACATGCCTCTTCATTGCCGCCGGCGGGATGCTTGTAAATCCCCCGGCGTGTTGAGAGTTGACTTCGCGGCTAAACGCTTCAAAGCTTGGTGCCAGGGGCCCCTTGGTGGAACGGTAGACACACAGGACTTAAAATCCTGAGTCGCAAGACGTGCCGGTTCGAGTCCGGCAGGGGCTACCAGCACCAAGGCTTACCCGTTGTAATCATCTGTCATTCTTCTTTATAAGTCATTGCTCTAAAGTTCGTAAGCTGTTCGTCTCCCTGTAATCGCTACACGGACCAGCCTCAAAGATGACAGCAGGGGAAAGGGAACGTGTTGTTGGTTCGCGCGGTACAACGGTGTCATGCGCATCGATGAGTTGAAGACGCTGGCCGGGTGGCTGTCGGGCGGGCGGCGGGCGGCGCTTGCGACGGTTGTCGCCACCTGGGGGTCCGCGCCGCGTCCCGTCGGCAGCCTGCTGGCGATCCGCGACGATGGATTGTTCGAAGGATCGGTCTCAGGGGGGTGCGTCGAAGCCGCGGTGATTGGGTCGGCATTGGAGGCGATCGGCGACGGACAGGCGCGCAGCCTTTCGTTCGGGGTCAGCAACGACGATGCCTTTGCCGTGGGGCTGGCGTGCGGCGGCACGATCCGCATTCATATCGAACCATTCCGTGGCATGACGGACGACTTGAGCCGCATGGTCAGCCTGCGGGATGACCGCCAGGCTTTCACGCGCGTGATCGAACTAGGCGAGCCGGTTTCGCGGCTTGTTCAATCGCAGGACGCAACTGCCGGGCAAAGCCGACTGGTGGCAGGCGAAGGCGGCGAGCAGTTCAGGCATGTCTTCCTGCCGGAGTTCCGCCTCATGATCGTCG
>CALMVH010000183.1:0-7782 GCA_937873165.1 uncultured Rhodospirillales bacterium | reverse complement strand
GTGCATATCGCACAGTTCCTGGCGGCGATGGGTGAGATGGCAGAGTACGACGTGACCCTGATCGATCCCCGTCCGGCTTATGCCAACCGGCAGCGATTCGGTTCGGCGCGGCTGATCGATGAGTGGCCCGACGCGGCTTTTGCGACATTGAAACCCGACCACCAGACAGCCATCGTTACGTTGAGCCACGACCCCAAGCTGGACGATCCCTCCCTAGCCTGCGCGCTGCGATCGGACGCGTTCTACGTCGCGGCGCTCGGCAGCCACCGGACCCAGGCCTTGCGCCGGGAGCGGTTGGCATCGGCTGGGTTCGACGAGGCTACGCTGAGCCGTATCCATGGTCCGGCGGGCCTTGCGATCGGCGCGGCCTCGCCGGCGGAGATTGCACTCTCGATCACGGCGCAAATGACTGAGATCCGGCGCATGCCCCGTGCTGGCACCACCAATGCCTGATGTTTCGGCTATTGTGCTGGCGGCCGGCCTGTCCAGCCGCATGGCGCCCCGAAACAAACTGCTGCTGGATCGCGGCGGCATGCCCCTGATCCGCCGTGCGGTCCTGAACCTGCTGGCCGCGTCGCCGGCGGAGACCGTGATCGTGACCGGCCATCAGGCGGATGAGGTCAAGGAGGCGCTGGCCGGATTGCCCGTGCGACTGGTTCATAACCCCGACTACCCTAAAGGCATGGGATCGTCGCTGGCCTGCGGAGCGCGGCGTGTGTCGCCCGGCGCGGCGGCAGCGCTGGTTTGCTTGGGAGATATGCCCGACATCTCGCCACCGACCATCCAACGCTTGATCGAATGCTGGCGCTCACCAAACGGCCCCGGCATCTGCGTACCAACTTTTGGAGGCCGACAGGGACATCCGGTTGTGTTCGACCGTGAGTTTATCCCGGCGTTGGCCGTGTTGGCGGGCGATACCGGCGCAAAAGCGCTGCTGCAGTCCAATACAGACCGGGTTCAAATCTTCGAAGTCGACGATCCCGGTATCCTGCTGGATGTCGACACGCTGCCGGAGGCGTAACTTGCGTGACCTTTCGCGCGCTTACAGCCAAGACTGCCGCGTGCTATACCTTCAAAATATTAGTGTATTTTTCAAAGTTCTGAAGACCAAGAATATGAAAGTGCCTATAATGAAAAAGCTATTCCAGTATATTCCAGGCGCCTGATTTACGCTCATCGCGGCTAGCTGAAGGCGGTTGAAAAGAAGTCTGTCATACCATTCAAGCAGATAGAAAGTAGCGATAATGAGGTAAAATCCATTGTACTCGCGTCGCAGAGCAATTTTTAGTGAAAATCCGCGGTCCGATAACTTCCAAAGACGAAAACTGGGGGTCACAGCCGGAGTCTTATCTGCCCAGCTTTCGTAAACCGGTCCAAACTTGCCGAGAAGAAATTTTTCCTCCGTCATTATGATACGTTCATAGTACAGCACGTAAGAGAGCGTGGCGATAACGATCAGCCACCACACCTTGATGAACAACAGCATGCCGAGAAACATAATGAAATGGGAAACATACAGGGGATTGCGAACAATGGAGTAAATACCCGTCGTATTAAGAGAGTCCGCTCGTTGTTCCCGCGTATTACGCCCCGACGTTCTTGGCGCGGCGCAGCCAACGATGTACCCTCGGATGCTCAATCCTGCGAGGGATACGAGAATGCAGAACAGATCGTATGCACGCCCGCCAAATTCCGCATGGCCATCTGCAAACCCGCTTGACGTTGCTGCAGCCGCGGTGACGATCGGCAAAATAGCGAGGGGCACGAAGCTCCGCCACCTGAAAAGCATGGCTCCTTGAGTTTCAAGGTTATTTTTAAAATCATGACTCTGTCCTATCGAAAACAATCACGCACGATCCTATCCCGTTCGCTGGCTCGACGCACACCCTTTCTGGAACGGTTGTTGCGAGTTGCCGTTAAGTCCTCCATGTCTTTGCCGATCTGGAAAAATCGCCGCCGGAGCAACGCCGTGCAGGCCGCGCGCGAGCTGAACCGGGCTGCCGCGGTGCTGGCGCTGTCGGTGCTGATGGACAGCGCCATCGAACATTACCGCGGTTCGTTCAAGAACAAAGCGATGTTCACGCCCCTGGCGGTTTCAGCCCTGGCGCTGGGCGTCAGCGCCCATGGCATGCGCGACCAGCGCGCCGTCACGCATGGGCTGCGCAATGGCGCTTACATCCTGACTGGTCTTACGGGCGCGGCGGGGCTGGCGTTTCATACATACAACGTCATGAAGCGGACGGGCGGGATCAACTGGCAGAACCTGTTCTACGGTGCGCCGATCGGCGCACCCGCCGCCATCGCCATGTCCGGCGCGCTTGGATCGGCCGGTGAACGCATCCGGCATTATGCGCCTTTTACCCCCGCACATATCTGGGGCCTGCCCTCTGGGCGCGGGTTGGCGGCCCTAACCAGCCTCGGCATCATCGGCACGTCGGCGGAAAGCTTTTTGCTGCATTTTCGGGGCGCGTTCCACAATCCGTGCATGTACCTGCCCGTCACCCTTCCGCCGATAGCCTCCGCCCTGATGGCGCGTTTAGCGTGGCTGCCGGAAGGCAGCAGGCATCCGTGGACGCGGCTTTGGCTTGGACTGACTGCCTTCCTGGGTTTTGGCGGCGTCGCGTTCCATGCCTATGGCGTGAACAGGGCCTTGGGCGGCTGGCGCAACTGGCGGCAGAACATGCTGGACGGACCGCCGCTGCCGGCGCCACCTGCTTTCACCGGCCTGTCGCTGGCGGGCCTTGCGGCCCTGCGCATTATAGAAGCCAAGCGTCTTGTCTGACTCAGGATCCCGCGTTGACCGGTTCCCCGGCTACGATGTCATGGCAAAGCGCAATAGCCTGTCGTGGAACGATAAAACGCGCGAGATCATCGACAAGCGCCTGAACGTGCCCCGGGAACCCCGCTTCCTGACGCCGGTTGAATTCGCCGTGCTGGAGGCGATCGCCGACCGTATCATTCCGCAGCCGGACGATCGCCCCCGTGTGCCACTCGCGGCCTTGGTCGACGACCGGCTGGTGGCAGACGTCGGCGACGGATACCGGAGCGCCGGCTCTCCGCGCCTGCGCGAGGCATGGCGGCAGGGCCTCGCCGCCCTGGAAACGGAGATGCAGGCCCGGTACGACCGTTCGTTCACGCAGCTGGATCCCAGCACCCAGGACTTGGTGCTGAAGCAGATGCAAAAAGGCGAACTCGACCATGCCGCCTGGGGCACGATGACTGCGAAGGAGTTCTTCAAGAGCCGCCTCGCGCACGACATCGCAACCTTGTACTACGCCCATCCGGCGGCGTGGAGCGAGATGGGGTTTGGCGGACCGGCCGCACCGCGCGGTTATGTGCGGATGGGATACAACGAGCGCGACTCGTGGGAGGCCGCCGAAGCCTCGGAAGGCAAGGAAGACCAGGCCCGGAAGGACAATGCCCGTGTCGGCCGCTGATCCGCAGAAAACGCCGCGCGCGGTCGAGGGGCGTGCGCCGGATGTATTCCGAATCGGCGGCTGGGTTCCCATGCGCCAGTACGCGGAAAGCGAGGAAGTCGATTTCGCGATCGTTGGAACCGGCGCGGGAGGTGGGACGCTGGCTTGCAAGCTGGCGGAGGGCGGCTTTTCCGTTGTAGGGTTCGATGCCGGCGCTTACTGGCGTCCGCTCGAGGATTTCGCCTCGGACGAGACGGAGCAAAGCAAGCTTTACTGGACCGATGACCGGATCGTCGATGGTGAGAACCCGTTGCAGCTCGGGGGCAACAACTGCGGCAAGGCGGTGGGCGGCAGCACGGTGCATTTCGCCATGGTATCGCTGCGGTTCCGCCCGGAGTGGTTCAAGTCGCGCAGCGTCATGGGCTATGGCCTGGACTGGCCGCTGGACTGGCGCGAGATGTGGAAATACTACGCGGAGGCCGAGGAAGCGCTGAAGATCGCGGGACCCGTGACGTACCCTTGGGGTCCGAAGCGGCCACGCTACCCCTACCGTGCGCATGAGATGAACGCCGCCGCCCACGCGCTTGCCAAAGGGTGCGAAGCGATGGGCATCGGCTGGACCGAAACCCCGCTTGCCACCGTATCCGCGCCGCGCGGGCTGTCGTCGCCCTGCATGTACCGGGGGTTCTGCGTCGTAGGCTGTTCCACCAACGCCAAGCAAAGTGCTCTTACCACCTGGATCCCGCGCGCGTTGAAAGCGGGCGCCGAGATCCGCGACCTGTCGATGGTAGGCCGGGTCGAGGTCGATGCATCGGGCAAGGCGACGGGCGTGCATTACCTTCGCGAGGGCGCGTGGCGTTTCCAGCGGGCGAAGAACGTGGTGGTCGCGGGCTATGCCATCGAAACGCCCCGGCTGTTGCTGAACTCGGCCAACCCGCAATTCCCCAACGGGCTTGCGAACAGTTCGGGCCTGGTCGGCAAGTACCTGATGACGCAATCCAACCAGGCGGTGTGGGGCCTATCGAAGGACGAGGTGCGCAGCTACAAGGGGCCGCCTTCCTTGGCCCTGACCGAACACTGGAACTACGACGACAAGAAGGATTTCTTCGGCGGTTACGCGTACATGAGCCAGGGCCCCCTGCCCGCCATGTGGGCCAAGACCCAGATGTCGTCCCGCCAGCTTTGGGGGGCCGAGCTGGTTCGATCGATGCAGGACTATAACCATGTCGTCGGATTGAAGATGGTCGGCGAAATGCTGCCGCAGGAACGCAACCAGGTCGTGCTGACCGGGGAAAAGGATCAGTACGGCCTGCCGGTGCCGAAGGTCACGTATTCATGGTGCGACAACGACAAGGCGATGATCAGGCACGCCTTGGGTTTCATGCGTCAGGCGATGGAAGCCATCGACGCGCACGACATCTTCGACCAGGATGACGACACCAACCATTTGTACGGTACGGCACGCATGGGTGACGATCCGCGCAGCAGCGTCGTGAACGCCGATTGCCGCAGTTGGGATATCCCGAATCTGTGGATTTGCGACGGATCGGTGTTTCCGACCACCGGGGGCGTCAATCCTTCGCTGACGATCCAGGCGATTGCCTGCCGCACCGGCGACCGGATCAAGGCAATGGCCAGGCGTGGGGAGCTGTGATCTTCGGATCGCATCGCGATCACGCGCCCGGCAAGCCCGGCATCCCTGCCCGCTGGACCTCCAGCGCGAAAACGGGCGTGGGAACCTCGCTGTCGCAAAGGCTGTGGTTCACGCTTAGCCACGGGATCGTGAACGAGGTTTATTACCCGCGTATCGACCAGGCGGCCATTCGCGACATGGGGCTGATCGTTGGCGACGGGCATAGCTGGGTTAACGAGGAAAAGCGCCACACCACGCGGCAGGTGGACTCGATCGAGGAAGGCGTACCGGCATACCGGCTGACCAATACCTGCAAGGACAACCACTACAGTATCGAAAAGGAGATCATCGCCGATCCCACCCGCCCGGTCCTGCTGCAACGGGTGCGATTTATCCCGTTGACCGGTACGCTGCGGGATTACCGGCTTTATGCTTATGTCGCGCCGCACCTGGACAATGGCGGCAGCCATAACACGGGGTGGACGGACGAACATCGCGGCCTGGAAGTCCTGCTGGCATCACGCGATCACAGCGCGTTGGCCCTGGCCAGCTCTGCGCCATGGGCGAAACGCAGCGCGGGCTATGTCGGTCATTCCGATGGTCCGCTCGACCTCGAACGTCACAAAAAGATGAATTGGGAGTATGCCCGTGCCGAAGATGGCAATATCTGCCTGACGGGCGAAATCGATTTGCAGGCCTGCGGCGGAGAGTTCCTGTTGGTCCTTGGCTTCGGTCACGCCGTCGCGGAAGCCTGCATGCATGCCCGGGCCGGGCTGCTGAACGGCTTCGACAACGCGCTATCGACCTATGTCGCGGAATGGAAAGGCTGGCAGTCGACGCTGCTGCCGCTCGACCGGAACCGCAAATCGGATGGCAAGAACTGCTACCGGGTCGCCACCAAGGTGATCCGGACCCACGAGGCCACCGATTTCCCTGGCGGCATCATCGCCAGCCTGTCGATCCCCTGGGGATTTTCACGGGGCGACGGCGACCTGAGCGGCTATCATGTCGCATGGCCCCGCGATCTGGTCGAAGCGGCAGGCGGCTTGCTGGCGGCGGGGGCGTTCGAGGACGCCCTGCGGGTTCTCGGTTTCCTGGAAGCGGTGCAGGAGGAGGACGGTCACTGGGCACAGTGCCTGGGGCTGGATGCCGCGCCCTACTGGACAAAAATCCAGATGGACGAAACGGCGCGGCCCATACTGCTGGCGGATTTGATCTTCCGCGAGAATGCCTGCCTGGACCCGGCCCGTTACTGGCCCATGATCCGCCGGGCCGCACTCTACCTCATGACCGAAGGCCCATCCTCGCCGCAGGACCGGTGGGAGGAGGAAGCGGGATATACACCCTTTACCGTAGCGGCCTCGATCGCGGCCCTGCTGGCGGCCGCCAAATTCGCCGACCGGAACAACGAACCCGCGTTGGCCGAGTACCTGCGCGTAACCGCGGATGCATGGCACGCCGGTATAGACCGTGGAATGTACATAACCGGCAACGACTGGTGCGCCGAACATGGGGTTCAGGGTTACTACAACCGGATAACCCCCAACGTGGGCAACCCCGCGCATGGCAAGACGCACGCGATCCTGAAGCTGAAGAACGTGACGGAGGACAAGGCCTTCTTCCGCGCCGATCATCTTGTATCGGCCGATGCGCTGGCGCTGGTCCGGTTTGGACTTCGCAAAGCCGACGACCCGCGTATCCTCGGCACCGTCGCCCTGATCGACAAGCTTTTAAAGGTAGACACGCCGAACGGACCGGCGTGGCACCGTTACAACGGTGACGGCTACGGTGAACAGGAGGACGGCAGCGCCTTCAAGCAGACAGGGGTTGGGCGCGCGTGGCCGCTGCTGGCCGGGGAACGCGCGCATTACGCCCTGCTGGCGGGCGACATTGGGCAGGCGGAAATGTTGCGAAACGCGATGGAAGCGTTTGCCAATATCGGCGGCATGATCCCCGAACAGGTATGGGACAGCGCCGACATTCCTGAAAGAGAGCTGTTCCTCGGCCAGGCATCCGGTTCGGGCAATCCCCTGGTCTGGGCACATGCCGAGTACCTGAAGCTGCTGCGGTCGCTGAGGGATGGCACCGTCTTCGACATGCCCAGGCATACCGTTGAACGCTACATCGACCAGCAGGCTGGATCGGACTACGAAATCTGGTCGTTCCGGCATCGCATCGCGCGGATCGCGCCCGGCAAAATCCTGCGTATCCAGACGAACGCGGCCGCCACCATCCGCTGGACAAACGATTTCTGGACTACGGCGCACGACGAAGTCACGACCGCCACGGGGTTCGGCCTGCACTATCTGGACATCGTACCCGACCGTATTGCTCCGGATCGGCCTGTTACCTTCACCTTCCTGTGGCGCGATGCGGATCGTTGGGAAGGCGAGAACTTTATCACCCAGATTGCCGCCTGACAGGAAACAATCTTGCGAAGCCCCTTGCATTCCGTGCGGGAGTTTTGCATGGTCTGGCTCCGCTTGTCGGAAGAAAATGGCTGCGTAGCTCAGCGGTAGAGCAGGGGAATCATAATCCCTTGGTCGGGGGTTCAAATCCCTCCGCCGCCACCAACTTTCCTAATCGAGATCCATCCCTACATATCTTGTAAAGATATGCGCCGCATGCTGGCGCAGGGCTTCGTAGAGGATGGTGCACGGCAGGAATGGTGGTTTTCGATCCTACTCAACCGGTTTCCCCGCCTGTGGCCCACATCGTCGGGGCATACCGGCA
>CALMVH010000182.1 GCA_937873165.1 uncultured Rhodospirillales bacterium | reverse complement strand
CGTAGGAAATCGGTTTCATGCAGCTATCGTAGAGAACAAACGGCTGCCCCGCCACCTACCGTGACAATGCCCTCCCAGCTCCTCTCTGCCAAAGCGGCGTAGGCATAAGAACGCGAATGAACGCATCGCTCAGGCATGGGCGGTGCGTTTCTCATTCCATCCGAAGCCAGTAATTCCGTAAGGCAAGCCAAAAACCGAAACAGATGCTCAACAACGCTTTCAGCACTGCCCAAAAAGCCATTCGAGACATGCCGGCGAAATCGGTCGCAAAATCTCCCGAACCACGAAGTCTCTCGTGACCACAGTCGGCAAGCCGCGCAAACCCGCGGCACAGTCGACACGATCTAAGTCATTGTAATTAAACGATAGTCTCGGTGGCGGAGGGGATGAGATTCGAACTCACGATACAGGTTTACCCCGTATGACGGTTTAGCAAACCGTTGCCTTCAGCCACTCGGCCACCCCTCCGGTGTACTGGCTTGACAACCTGTCTACACGACCGATCGGGATGAGACAACAGCCGTTTGCGTCACGCGCCCGAGGCTTCGATCTCGGCAATCTCGTCCGGGGTCAGGCGGAAATCGCCAGCGCCGATCATGCCTTCGACCTGGTCGGGACGGCGGAAGCCTACGATAGCGGCCGGGACGGCCGGGTTTGCCAGGGTCCAGGCGACGGCAGTTTCACCCGCGTTGCGCCCGTACCGGGCGCCGATCCTGCCCAGCAGTTCCGCCAGCGCGAGTTTTTTTTGACAGCGCCGGCTCCTGGAACTTGGCGTTTCTCTTGCGCCAGTCATCGTCGGGGAACTGCGCAATGCGCTCGGCCGTCATCTTGCCCGACAACAGGCCCGACGCCATGGGTGAGTAAACGATTACGCCGATGTTCTGCTGTTGGGCATATGGCAGGATATCCGTCTCAACCTCGCGCGCCAGCAGGGAATAAGGGGGGCTGCAGCGACGTAATCGGAGCGATGGCTTCGGCCCGTTTCATTTGTTCGGCATTGAAGTTTGACACGCCGATGTAGCGCAGCTTGCCTTCCTTCTTCAGGGCAGCGAGGGTTTCCCATCCTTCCTCGATTTCCGGATCGGGATCGGGCCAGTGCACCTGATACAGGTTGATCGTTTCGACCTTCGGCCGCCTCAGGCTTGCTTCCGCTTCGCGTCGAATCGAATGAGCTTTCAGGCTATGCCCGATCTGCTTGCTTTCATCCCATGTCAGCGCGCACTTGGTGAATACATACGTCCTTTTCCGAATCCCCTTTAGCGCGGCGGCCACCATCTCCTCCGAGTGGCCGAGGCCGTATACGGCAGCCGTGTCGATCCAGTTGATGCCGTTGTCCAGCGCCGTGTGAATGGCGGCGATGGATTCGCTGTCGTCCTGCGCACCCCAGCCGAACTGCCAGCCGCCACCCCCGACTGCCCAAGCGCCAAATCCGATGGCGGTAATATCCATGTCGCTGTCGCCAAGCCGCCGTTTTTCCATCGCTTTGCCCACGTTAAGCAAAAGCAGAACTTCGGCGGCAGAGTTGAGTTCCCCGCATTAATGATGAACTTTAGTCGTGAAATACATGCGGCAGTGTGTTTGCGATAAGTGGCACTAAACCGGACCGTGCGAAAAAAGCAGCACCGAAACTGCCGAGCCGGACCTTGCCATGACCCTGTTGACCCCTTCAAAGACTTATCGCCAGAACGCGCACGATCTGCTGTCTTCGACGGCGCTGACCCGCCGGAGCCTTGCCGTAGCGGCTTTTTCGCTTGCTGCGCAGCGGACGGAAGCGTTGCCGCAGAACGGCGTGGTGGCGGGGGGCACGGCAGCCATTGTTCAGACCGCGCAGAACCAGCTGACCATCAACCAGGGTTCGCAGAACGCCGTCATAGACTGGCGCAGCTTTTCCATTGGCCAGACCGAGTCAACCGTCTTCAACCAGCCGAATGCCAGCGCGGTCGCAGTAAACCGGGTAACCGGCGCCGATCCGTCCCGGATCGAGGGGCACCTGTCGGCCAACGGGCAGGTGGTTCTGATCAATCCCAACGGCGTCCTGTTCGATAAAAATGCGTCGGTCAACGTTGGCGGGCTGGTGGCGTCCACCAGTTCAATCTCGACCCGCAATGCCATGCAGGGGAACCTGGCGTTCGACCAGGCGTCCGCGTCGTCAGGCGCGACGGTGGTGAACCGAGGCTTTATCACCGCCGCACAGGGCGGGTTGGTTGCCCTGGTCGCGCCGGGCGTTGCGAACAGCGGCGTTATCACTGCCAATCTGGGGCGCGTCAGCCTGGCTTCCGGCAACAAGTGGACTCTGGACTTCTACGGCGATCATCTCGTCAACTTCGCTCTTGATAACCAGATGGCGGCACAGGTCGCGGGTCCGGACAACACCGGCATCGGCGTGTCGAACAGCGGATCGATTCTGGCGCAGGCGGGCAGGGTGGAACTGACCGCGAACGTCGCCAAGGGCATCGTGTCGAACGCCATCAACATGAGCGGCGTGGTCGATGCCAGCAGCGTTTCGTCACAGGGCGGCACCATCCTGCTGTCGGCGCCCCAAGGCGGCATTTCCATCACCGGCCGCTTGTCGGCGTCCGGCACATCGGGAGGCCGCGTGTCGGTGCAAGGGGATAGCATCGTCCATCAGGGTACGATCCATGCCGACGGCAGCACAGGCGCAGGCGGGCATGTCAGCCTGGTGGCGTCCAGCACCTATATCGACACGGCAAATGCGGTCACCACCGCGGACGGCGCGGGTCAGGGCGGCACGGTGGCGGCCTCCGCCGGCTTCAGCTTCTACAGCGCCGGCCAGATGCATGCGATGTCCAGTGCGGGTCGGGGCGGCACGGTGACGATGACCGGACCGGCGATAAGCCTCGTCGGCGCGGATGTCGACGTTTCGGGACTTACGCAAGGCGGCACCATCCTTCTGGGCGGCGGAGTGCATGGCGCGGATACCATTGCGCACGCCACCAGCCTGAAGGCGGGGCCGACGACCAGCCTGCGGGCCGATGCGACAGGCAGCGGCAACGGCGGCACCATCGGCGTCTGGTCGGATCAGGGCACCACGTTTGCCGGTCGGACCTCCGCGAAAGGCGGAGCGACCGCAGGCAATGGCGGCACCATTGATGTGTCCTCGGCGGGAACCGTCATTTATGCCGGCACGGCGGATGCGGGTGCCGCGAATGGCCTTGTGGGCGAATTGCTGCTGGATCCGAAGACCATCATCATAGACCAGGCCGCGGGGGTGTACCCGCAGATGGACCTGCTGAACCCCAACCCCGGCACCGGCGGCAGTTTCGGCAGCGTCAGCGTGGTATTGTCCAGCGGCAAACTGATGGTGACCGATCCCACCGCGACCATCGGCGTGGGACCCGTTGCGGCAGGCGCATCCTACCTGTTCAACGGCATGACCGGGCAACTGATCTCGGTCCTTACTGGCACGCATCCCGACGATCATGTCGGCGCAAACGTCACGGCGCTGACCAACGGCAACTACGTCGTGTCCGAAGCCACCTGGAACGGCGGCATCGGCGCCGCGACGTGGGGATCGGGCACACTGGGCATCTCCGGCAACGTTTCCAGCGCCAACAGCCTGACCGGATCGTTGGCGGGCGACCACGTTGGCGCGGCGGTCACGGCGCTGGCGAACGGCAGCTACGTCGTATCCAGCCCCGACTGGAGCGGCGGCAAGGGCGAGGCGGCGCTGGGCAACGGCGTTACCGGAACCGCGGGTATTATCTCCCAGGCCAACGCGCTGGTCGGCAGCACGGCAGGCGATAACGTTGGCCTGTCGGTCACGGGGCTGGCCAATGGCAACTACGTGGTCGGCAGCCCCGACTGGAGCGGCAACAAGGGCGCGGCCAGTTGGGGCAACGGCACGGTC
>CALMVH010000181.1 GCA_937873165.1 uncultured Rhodospirillales bacterium | reverse complement strand
CTCCGGACTAATGGTAACAACATCGTTACGTTAATCCGTTAAAGTCGCCAAGATGTCCAAGATTACACAACCACGCCATCCTTCGTTCGCATGCATGATAGGGGGCCGGTCATGAGCCTGTTGATTGTCTCCAACCGCGTTTCCAACTTGGTCGAGGCGCCTGGCGGTGGCTTCAAGCCAGAGCCAGCGGCTGGAGGGCTGGCTGTATTGTTTGAGATGGCATTGAAGCCGGGGGACCAGTGGCTGGGCTGGAACGGCAAGGTTACAGCCGGGACGCCTCCGGCCACGGAAAGCCAGACAAGCGTCGGGGGCGTTCGATACTCTACATTCGCATTCCGCAGTGGCCCTGGTGAAAAATTCTACCGGAATGAAAGCAAGGACCCGAAGGACGCGGGCAAGACTGATTTCACCAATGGTACGTTGTGGCCCCTGTTCCATGGCATGCAGTCGGCTCCTATCAAGAAAAATCTTCTGCAGGCTTATGAAACCGTGAACGAGCAGTTCGCGGTTCGCACCAAGCAGCAGATCGCCCCTGAAACAAGTGGCATATGGGTTCAGGACTATCACTTGATGTCGGTGGGCAAGCGCCTGCGGAACAAGGGAGTCGACAAGCCGCTCGGCTTTTTCCTGCACATCCCTTTTCCTCACAAGGAAGACCGCGCTCGTCTTTCTCCAGCCGTGCGCCAGGGTCTGTTCGATGGCTTGCTCCACTATGACCGGGTGGGTTTCCAGACCGAGCGTGACAAGACTGAGTTCAAGAATTTCGCAGTGGAGGAGCTTGGGGCCAAGCAGGATCGCAACGGCAACCTGACGGCGCACGGCCGCACCGTAAAGCTGGGCGTCTACCCTGCCGGTATTGATCCCCAATTCTACGCTAACATGGGCTACTCCACGTCGGACAGAACTCGCTTCGACCAGCAAATGGCCAGCAAGAACGATGGCGCTGCTGCCATTCTGGAGGCGGTTGGCCAACGCAAGATGCTGTTCAGCGTCGAACGGATGGACCCCAGCAAGGGGATCAAGCAAAGGTTGACCGCTTTCAAAGACTTTCTTCGCGAAAACCCCGATCAAGCCGACCAAGTCGCTATGGTTCAGATCGGCAACATAAGCCGGCAAGGCGTGCCTGCTTATGTACAATACCGCAAAGATGTCCTGAAACTGGCGGGTGAAATCAACGCCGAGTTCGGGAAGCCAGACGCGCCTGCGATCATCCTGTCGGAAAAGACTTTCTCGCGGCAGCAACTTGCACAGCTCGCCCACAATATGGCGGTTGGTCTCGTTACCCCGTTGCGCGACGGCATGAATTTGGTAGCGAGGGAGTTCGTGGAGGCACAGGACCCTCGAAATCCCGCTGTATTTGGCGTGTCCATCGGCGCTGGCGTGTCGAAGGACTTTAAGGCAGCGGGCGCGGTAATCGGCGACTCTACTCAGCCCGGCAGCTTGAAAGCGATGATTGCCGATTGCGTGAAGTTGACGACAGACGACCATGTTGAAACCCGCCGGGCTGTTCACAAGGCGATGCAGGCTGCCAACAGACGCGATACAGCTTTGAACTGGAGTGAATCGTTCAGGCAGGATCTTGTGGGCAACGATAACGTTCGACCCTTGTTCGGACACGTTAGGCGGATTGGCAGTGCACCGTCGGTGTAGCGTTCAGTGGCATTTAAGCCGCACCTGCCTTTGTTAATTCCATGTTAACCAAGTATAAGACACTTGATTGCCACATTCATATGGTAATTGTCTGAGGTGCGCTGGTTCTGCTAGTGCATGAAAGCTCACTAGCTGGACACATCATCATGGCTCCGCGCGGACACGATACCCTGGCCGATCCCGTTACCTCCGCCTGGTGGCGCGGGGGTGTCATCTACCAGATTTATCCTCTCAGTTTCGGGGATTCGAACGGTGACGGCTATGGCGATTTGCCCGGCATCATCGAGCACCTGGAATACATCGCGCTGCTGGGCGTGGACGCGATCTGGATTTCGCCGTTCTACAAAAGTCCGTTCCACGATCTCGGGTACGATGTTGCCGATCACAAGGTTGTCGATCCCCGCTTTGGCACTCTGGACGATTTCGACCGCCTGATCGCGCGCGCCAAGAGTTTCAACCTCAAGATCGTGCTGGACATGGTATGGAACCATACCAGTTCGGAGCACGCCTGGTTCAAGGAAAGCGCCTCGTCGCGCGATAACCCCAAGGCCGACTGGTTCATCTGGGCCGATGCCCGCCCCGACGGTACGCCCCCCAACAACTGGATGTCGATTTTCGGCGGCAGCGCGTGGACGTGGTCGGTAACGCGCGGCCAGTATTACATGTCGCACTTCCTGAAAACGCAGCCCCAGTTGAACCTGCGCAACGAGGAAGTGGTCCAGGAACTGCTGGGCATCGGGCGCTTCTGGCTGGACCGGGGCGTCGACGGGCTGCGGTTCGACGCGCTGGACTGGATGTTCCACGATCCGGAGATGCGCGACAACCCGGCTTGTGCCATTTCGGCGACCGAGTTGCCGATCAAGCCGTTCCAGTTCCAGGACCATCTATACGACTGCCTCCATCCCGACGGCCAGGTGTTCCTGGGCCGGATCCGGCGCATGCTGGATGAGTATCCGGGATCGGTCTCGCTGGGCGAACTGTCCAGCCAGCCGGGATGGCTATCACGCATCGGCAACTACACCAGCGCATCGCAAAGCCGCCTGCACATGGCCTACACGCTGGGCATGATGAAGCGCAAGTTCAGCGCCGAGCTGTTCCAGACCATGATCCGCGAACAGCGCGAAGTGCTGGGCGATGGCTGGATCTGCTGGTCGTTTGCCAATCACGATACCGCGCGGTCGATCAGCCGGTGGTCGGCTTCGCCGGGGTACCGCGGTACCTTCGCCCGCATGCTGATGCTTCTTCTGCTCTCTTTGAAGGGCAGCATCTGCCTTTACCAGGGAGAGGAGCTTGGCTTGACCGAGGCCGATATTGCGCCTGAATTCCGTCGCGACCCTTACGGGTTGACGTTCCACCCGCGTTTTGCAGGCCGCGATGGCTCGCGCACGCCCGTGCCCTGGAATGCCGACGAACGCCACGCCGGGTTCTCGACCGCCAACGCGCCCTGGCTGCCGATCCCGGACGAGCATATCGGCCTCTCGGTCAATCGCCAATGGTCCGACCCGGCCAGCCTGTTGACCTCGTGGCGCGAAACAATCGGCTGGCGCAAGCTGCATCCCTCGCTGACGTTGGGAGAGATCGAGCTGATCGAAACCGCCGCGCCTATTCTCGCTTTCACGCGTAAGTGCGACGAGGAAAATCTGGTCCTGATCTTCAACATGTCAGAGCAGATCGTTACCCTGCCGCTGACGGATTTCCCGGCTTTCAAGCCGTTGCTGGACCGGGCGCATACTGTCGAACTCAGCGAAACGGACATCAAGCTGCCGCCGTACGGAACGCTGGTCGGAGTTTTGTCGTAACTCGCTCCCGCGCAAGCGGGAGCCTCACTGCACGATCAGGCAGCGGGTCGCCGTTGGAACAGCAACGTTACGCCTATTGTAGCGACGCATTCCACGGCAAGCAGCGACTCGAGTTGCCTGCGAGTGCAAATGGCAGCAAAAACAGCGACCCGAGCTGATCGGATCGCGAGCCTGTCACTCGATCTATTTCCATCGTGTAACGGCAGCTGGATCGGGGAGTCTACCAACTTCCCCAGCATCCGTCATCGCAAGGAGTTGATCGGGCTACTCTTCGTCTTCAACCGCCGCCGCGCCGTCGCGCTGAATGCGTTCGCGCCTTTCGTGACGCTCCTGGGCTTCCACCGTCATGGTGGCGTTTGGCCGTGCCTCCAGGCGCTTGACGCCGATGGGATCGCCGGTTGTCTCACAAAATCCATAAGAGCCC